>NZ_JBYCLD010000060.1:0-4427 GCF_057473725.1 Mycobacterium sp. TH-M11
GCCCGCGACGAGGCTTCCCACAACGGTCGCGGTCCGGTCGGCCAACGCGATGACGGTGAGTGGCACTAGCCACAACACCGGCGACCGGTAGGTGACGACAAGAAGTAGCGCGACCACCATCGCGGTCACCACCAGCAGTGTGACATTCGCGCCGGAGAACGCGTTGGCGATGTCGGCGCCGAACGCGGGCCCGCCGGTGACGTGCACGACCAGGTCCGACGGCAGCCCGGAGGCGGCGGCCGCACGTACTGCCTTGACCGCGTCGGTGAGGTCGAATCCAGACAGCCGCGAGCTCACCGAAATCGTGGCCAGTGCGGCTTTGCCGTCGGCCGACGTCACGACCGGCGACGAGGCGCCGGCACGTGCTTGTGGAAGGCGTTCCGCCCGGGTCCGCGCGTCGGCGGCCGCTCTCACATCGTCAGGGGTCAGCGGCGAGGCATCGCGGCGCGTGACGACCAGGATCGCCGAGGCCCGATCTCCGCCGGGAAACTGCTTCAGCGCGGCAGCGGCTTTTGCCGAATCCGACGCGGCGGGCACCGAGACCGGCGACTGGCTGGAACTGCCCGCGTCGCTGCTCACCGCCATCGATGCACCTGACGCCAACACGATCGCAAGGGCCAATAGCCAGGCCAGGCGACCTGTTACGACGTCAGCGAGCCGCTGCCACACCATTGCCACGACCGTTTCACTCAGAATTTTCGGGACTGCCCGCTGCGCGAGTGTGATGAGCTTAGCGAGGACTGCGACGGTTGCCGGGCGCGTCTGGATCGATGCGTCTGGACCGATGCGGCTGGCGTAACGTCTACCTGCTCGGGCTTGCACCCGAGGCACCGAGGTCGAGCGACAGGAGAGTCATGTGTCATGGCGCGCCGGGCGGCGCGGTGTCTGACAGCGTGGCTGACTTCAATGCACCGCCGGTTGTTCGGCTGACCGGTGATTCCGGGCAGCCGCGAGAGTTGCTGGGCAACAAGGCGTACGGCCTTGAAGCGATGCGTGCCGACGGGTTGCCGGTGCCGCCGGCTTTTTGCCTTACCACCGAAGTTGGCGCGCGGTTCTTGGCAGACCCCGGCCGCACGCTCGACGCGATATGGGAGCAGGTCGTCAGCGCGGTGGGATGGCTGCAGCAGCAGACCGGGCGTTCCTTCAACCGTGGCCCGCAGCCATTGCTGGTGAGTGTGCGCAGCGGTGCCGCGGCCTCGGCGCCGGGCATGCTGGACACGATTTTGAACGTCGGCGTCACCGGGGAAGTGCATGAGGTGCTGACGGCGGGTGCCGGTGCAGATTTCGCTGACGACACCCGGCGGCGGTTACACGACATGTATCGACGAATCGTGTTGAGCGACAACGACGGCGTGGTTCCCGACGACGCCTATGACCAGCTGCGCGGCGCCATCGCGGCGGTGTTTCGGTCGTGGAACTCGCCGCGCGCCAAGGCCTATCGGCGACACCACCGCCGGGATGACGCCGGCGGTACCGCCGCGGTAGTGCAAGCGATGGTGTTCGGAAACCTGGGTGCCTCCTCGGGCGCCGGTGTGGTGTTTTCGCGCAACCCCATCACCGGCGCCGACGACCCGGTCGGGGAGTGGCTCGCCGGCGGACAGGGCGACGCGGTGGTGTCGGGATCCGTCGACTGCGAGCCGCTATCGATGTTGCGCGACCAACAACCTGCGGTCTATCAGCAGCTGCTGGCAGCGGCCCGTCGTCTCGAGCACCGCGAACGCGATGTGCAAGACGTCGAATTCACCGTCGAGCAGGGTCGGCTGTGGCTCCTGCAAACGCGCAGCGCCAAGCTCTCTGCATCGGCGGAAGTCACACTGGCGCTGCGGTTTCGCGCCGAGGGGCGCATCGATGACGTCGAGGTGCTGCGCCGAGTGACGCCGGCTCACATCGAGACACTGTTGCTGCCGTTCCCCGAACCTGAGGCCAGAGTTGCCGCGCCCCTGCTGGCCCGGGGTTTGCCGGCCTGTCCCGGATTCGCGACCGGCCGGGCCTACGCCGACGTCGACGCCGCCGTCGACGCCGCCGACCGGGGCGAGGACGTCATCCTGGTGCGAGCCTCGACTAGCCCCGAGGATGTCAGCGGCATGGTGGCGGCCCGCGGCGTCGTGACGGAGGTGGGTGGCGTCACGTCCCATGCGGCGGTCGTCAGCCGGGAGCTCGGTCGCCCGGCCGTCGTTGGCTGCGGCGCGGGTGTCGTTGCCGCACTTGACCGCAAGCTGGTCACCGTCGACGGAACGGCCGGCGAGGTCAGGGCGGGCGCGCTGCCGTTCACCGCGTGGTCGGAGCGCGACTCGGCTGAGTTGGCCGAGCTCGCCGATATCGCACGAAGCGTCAGCCCACTGCGGGCCCACCACAACGGGCCATACGTTCGGCTTGAGGACACCACACCTTCGGCAGTGCAGTCGGCTATCGACGCCGGACACACCGATGTGGTGTCGAAGCATCCGCTGATCACCATGTTGACCGCACTTCACGCCGGGAACTGGCCATGATGGAGCTCAAGGTCTTGCAAGCGGTGCGGCTGAAAGGACGTGTGACTCTCGACGATGTGGCTACCGGTGTCGACGAAGACCGAGCTGCTGTCGCCGAGGCTGTCACCCACCTGCGCCACGGGGACCTGCTGCGGGCTGATTCGACGCTGCGGTTGACCCCGGCCGGGCGTGCTCGGCTGGAAGCGCTGCTCGCGGCGGAACGTCAGTCGATCGATCGGGATGCGATCGCGGCTGCCTATCAGCAATTCCGTCAGGTGAACCGGGTTTTCAAAGCCTTGGTCACCGATTGGCAACTCCGTGACGGCCAGCCCAATGCGCACGACGATCCCGGTTACGACGCCGCGGTGCTGGCACGATTGGTTGACGTCCATCAGCGCGTCGTTCCGGTGATTTCAACAGCAGCACAGCAGATCCCACGGCTGGCGGGATATGCGCGCAAACTGGCTGCCGCTTACGCCAAAGTGCAGCAGGGTGACACCGCCTGGCTGACCCGTCCGCTCGTCGACTCTTACCACACGGTGTGGTTCGAACTGCACGAAGAACTCATCGGCGCAGCCGGGTTGACGCGCGAGGCAGAGGCCGAGGCCGGGCACGGGGGCTAGCGCAGCTTTACACGACGCGCGGATTCGGGGCGGCGATGGCTACTTATCGGCCTGAGTGGGTACTCACTTCCTGGAGGCTGCCCGCAGCGCCAAGGCGGCCCGCTGATCAGGAGGTACTTCATGACTGAGCGCTACACCACCACCGATGGCGGTGCGCCGGCTCCCAGCGACGAACTGTCGCTGACCGTCGGCCCAGACGGCCCGCTTCTGCTCCAGGATCACTACCTGATCGAGCAGATGGCCCAGTTCAACCGCGAGCGCATCCCGGAGCGCCAGCCCCACGCCAAGGGCGGCGGCGCGTTCGGACACTTCGAGGTGACCCATGACGTCAGCAAATACACCCGGGCAGCGGTGTTCCAGCCGGGCACCAAGACCGAAACCTTGATCCGGTTTTCCACCGTCGCCGGCGAGCGAGGAAGCCCAGACACCTGGCGCGACCCGCGCGGATTTTCGCTGAAGTTCTATACATCCGAGGGCAACTTCGACATGGTCGGTAACAACACGCCGGTCTTCTTCATGCGGGACCCGATGAAGTTCCAACACTTCATTCGTTCTCAAAAGCGCATGCAGGCAACGAACATGCGCGACCACAACATGCAATGGGACTTCTGGACCTTGTCGCCGGAGTCGGCGCACCAGGTGACCTGGTTGATGGGCGACCGCGGGATTCCCAAGAATTGGCGGCACATGAACGGCTACAGCAGCCATACCTACAGCTGGATCAACGCCGCCAAGGAGATCTACTGGGTGAAGTACCACTTCATCAGCGACCAGGGCATCGATTTCCTGACTCAGGAGGATGCCGATCGGCTCGCCGGCGAAGACGGTGACTACCACCAGCGCGACCTCTACGACGCGATCGAGCGTGGCAACTTCCCGAGCTGGACGCTCAAGATGCAGATCATGCCGTTCGAGGAGGCCAAGACCTATCGGTTCAACCCCTTCGATCTGACCAAGGTGTGGCCGCACAGTGACTATCCGCTGATCGACGTCGGCAAGCTGACGCTGGACCGCAACGTCACCGACCATCACACCGAGATCGAGCAGGCCGCGTTCGAGCCGAACAACATGGTGCCCGGCACCGGCCTGAGCCCGGACAAGATGCTGTTGGCCCGTGGCTTCTCCTATGCCGATGCGCACCGCGCCCGACTGGGGACCAACTACAAGCAGATCCCGGTCAACTCGCCGCACGTGGACGTCGACAGCTACTCCAAAGACGGGGCGATGCGGATGAAAAACGTCTCCGACCCGGTGTATGCGCCCAACTCCTACGGTGGTCCGCATGCCGATCCGGCGCGTGCCGCCGAGATCCGCTGGCAGGCCGACGGCGACA
>NZ_JBYCLD010000061.1:0-33806 GCF_057473725.1 Mycobacterium sp. TH-M11
TGTCCGACCGCCTGGCCGATGTTCAGCTGGCTCGGCGAAACAGGTTGCGCGCCTGGCAATGTCGGCTGCAGACTGTCGCCGACCGGTACGACCGCGATGCGGACGGGGCCGGGCGCCGCGCTCGGGTGCAGACGTTGCGCGAACAGCGTAGCGAGATCCTGCGGCAGCGCCGGGCGTCCAAGTCCGAGCGGACGATCGCGCTGCGCAGCCAGACCCAGCAGGCCCGCACGCAGCTGTCCTACTTCGCCCGCAATCGCTGCGCCTCCGTGCGATCGCAGCTGCAGGAGGACGCCGCGAGCCGGAATCGGGGCGCGCTGGCGGAGTTCGAGGCCGAGGCGAAAGCCCGCCTCGCCGAAGTCATCACCGAAGTCGACGATGGCACCACCACGCATCTGGCCGAGATGGCGCAGAGCCTGGGGTTGTCGGTCGATCCGCCCCCGTCGGCCCCGCTGCCGGAAGTCGACCTGTCGTCGCCACCGCTGAAGTCGCGGGTGCTGGAGAGCCGGCTGATGATGCTGCTGGGCGCCGGCTTCGGCTTGGGTGTGGCGCTGACCCTGAGCCGGTTGCTGGCCGACCTTTCGCCCGGGCTGACGATCGCCGGTGCCGTCGCGTGCGCGGCGCTCGGGCTCGCGCTCACGGTCTGGGTGGTCGGGATGCGCGGCCTGCTTCGCGACCGGGCTTTGCTCGACCGGTGGGCCGGCGAAGCCACCGCGCTGGCTCAGTCCGCGGCGGAGCAACTCGTGGCGACTCGGGTGCTGGCCGCGGAGTCGTCGCTGACCGCCGCTCTCAGCGAGCACGACGAGGGCGAGAGCACCCGGGTGGCCGAGCAGGTCAGCGTCATCGACACCGAGCTGCGCGAGCACTCCGTCGTCGCGGCGCGGGCCGCGGCCTTGCGCGGCAAGGAGATGCCGACGCTGCGGGCGGCGCTCGAGGCGGTGCGGACCGAACTCGGCGAGCTCGAGCCCCCGGAAGCCGACCCGGAAGCCGACGCCGAGGCCGGGTACGACGGCGACGATGCCCAGATTGGCGAAAGCTCGCAGGCCGGCACTGCCGATAACGTGATCTGAATCGTTCCTGAGTGAGCCGATACGCTCCCGGCTTTTTCTGGGTATTCAGTTCGCGATAACCTGTGTGCAGGCCGCCGCATATTAGCCGCGCACTACGCAAAAGCGACTGCAGGAGATTTAGATGACTTCAGCGACCATTCCCGGTCTGGATACTGCCCCGACGAACCATCAGGGCCTGCTGTCCTGGGTGGAGGAAGTCGCCGAGCTGACCCAGCCGGACCGCGTGGTCTTCGCGAACGGCTCCGAGGAGGAGTACCAGCGGCTGGCCGACCAACTCGTCGAGGCGGGCACCTTCACCAAACTCAACGAGAAGAAGCACAAGAACTCCTACCTGGCGCTATCGGACCCGTCCGACGTCGCGCGGGTCGAGGCGAGGACGTTCATCTGCTCGGAGCGCGAGGTCGACGCCGGTCCGACCAACAACTGGAAGCCGCCGGCCGAGATGCGGGCCACCCTGACCGAGCTGTACCGCGGCTGCATGCGCGGACGCACGATGTGGGTGGTTCCGTTCTGCATGGGCCCACTCGGCGCCGAGGACCCCAAGCTCGGCGTGGAGATCACCGACTCCGAATACGTCGTCGCCTCGATGAAGGTGATGACCCGAATGGGTAAGGCCGCGCTGGACAAGCTGGGCGATGACGGCTTTTTCGTCAAGGCGTTGCACTCGATCGGCGCGCCGCTGGAGCCCGGACAGAAAGACGTGCCGTGGCCCTGCAACGACACCAAGTACATCACGCACTTTCCGGAGACCCGGGAAATCTGGAGCTTCGGATCCGGCTACGGCGGAAATGCGTTGCTGGGCAAGAAGTGCTATTCGCTGCGGATCGCGTCGGCGATGGCCCACGACGAGGGCTGGCTGGCCGAGCACATGCTGATCCTCAAGCTGATTTCCCCGGAAAACAAGGCGTACTACTTCGCCGCCGCGTTCCCATCGGCCTGCGGCAAGACCAACCTCGCGATGCTGCAGCCCACCATCCCGGGCTGGCGGGCCGAGACCCTCGGCGACGACATCGCCTGGATGCGGTTCGGCAAGGACGGCCGCCTCTACGCGGTCAACCCCGAGTTCGGTTTCTTCGGGGTCGCGCCGGGCACCAACTGGAAGTCCAACCCGAACGCCATGAAGACCATCGAGGGCGGTAACACCGTCTTCACCAACGTCGCGCTGACCGACGACGGCGACGTGTGGTGGGAGGGCCTGGAGGGCGAGCCGGATCACCTGATCGACTGGAAGGGCAACCAGTGGTACGCCCGCGAGACGGAAACCACTGCCGCTCACCCGAACTCGCGGTACTGCACCCCGATGTCGCAGTGCCCCATCCTGGCGCCGGAGTGGGACGACCCACAGGGCGTGCCGATCTCGGCGATCCTGTTCGGCGGTCGCCGCAAGACCACGGTGCCGTTGGTGACCGAAGCCCGCGACTGGCAGCACGGCGTGTTCGTCGGCGCAACCCTGGGCAGCGAGCAGACCGCAGCCGCCGAGGGCACGGTCGGCACGGTGCGCCGCGACCCGATGGCGATGTTGCCGTTCATCGGCTACAACGTCGGCGACTACTTCCAGCACTGGATCGACCTCGGCAAGAACTCTGACGAGTCCAAGCTGCCGAAGGTCTTCTTTGTCAACTGGTTCCGCCGCGGCGACAAGGGCGAGTTCCTGTGGCCGGGCTTCGGCGAGAACAGTCGGGTGCTGAAGTGGATCGTCGAGCGTATCGAGCACCAGGCCGGCGGCCAGGAGACGCCGATCGGCGTGGTGCCCACCGCGGCTGACCTCGACCTGAGCGGACTGGACGTCGACGCCGCTGACGTGGACCGGGCGCTGGCGGTCCACGCCGACGAGTGGCGCGCCGAGCTGCCGCTGATCGAAGAGTGGTTCGAGTTCATCGGCGACAAACTGCCGACCGGCGTCCGGGACGAGTTCGCAGCGCTCAAGCAGCGCCTCGCCGAGTCCGACTAGGCTGCCGCCGCTGCGTTAGCAGGGTTGCCGCATCCGAGATATCGGCGAGCCTAACTCTCGGATGCGACCCCGCTGAGCAGCAAATTTCACCAGCATCCCCGATCTATTCGGTAGCCAGGCTATGTTGCTGGATAGACGGTGGGCGGGTAGCTTGGCGGCGTGACAACAACCGCGGGGGCTGTAACGGCGTCTGCTGTCCGGTCGCGGACGTTGTTCCGCTCGCTGGCGATCGTCTGCATCGTCATCGCCCCCGCCCTGGTGCTGCGCGTTCTCGGCCTGCAACTCGATCCCGTCCTCGGCCTGCTTGTCTACGGGGCCGCGGTGGTGGGTGCCAGCTTCGTGCTGGCGTGGGCCGCCGAAGCGGCGCAGGTCGACGTTTCCGGCGGCTTGGCTGTTGCTGTGCTGGCCGTGATCGCGGTGCTTCCCGAGTACGCCGTCGACCTCTACTACGCCTACACCGCAGGCCACGTGCCCGCGTACACCCAGTACGCGGCCGCGAACATGACCGGGTCGAACCGGCTGCTGATGGGTCTCGGGTGGCCGGTGGTCGTCTTGGTCAGCGTGCTGGTGGCCCGCCGAGCGTCCGGGCGCACGCCCGACGGGCTGCGGCTCGAGACCAGTAACCGGGTGGAGATCGGCTTTTTGATGTTCGCCGGCGTGGCGGCCTTCGTCATTCCCGCCACCGGCCGCATCCACATCGCGTTCGGGGTGGCGCTGCTGGCCTGGTTCGGTTTCTACCTGTACAAGCTGAGCCGTGGCGATGTCGAGGAACCCGAGCTCATCGGCACCGCCGCGGCGCTGGGCGCACTGGCGGATCGAGTACGCCGCCTGACGGTGGCCGCGCTGTTCCTGTTGGCGGCGGCCGTCATTGTGACGTGTGCGAAACCGTTCGCCGACAACCTGATCGGCGCCGGGACCAAGCTGGGTGTCGATCGCTTCCTGCTGGTGCAGTGGCTGGCCCCGCTCGCGTCAGAGGCGCCGGAGTTCATCATCGCGACGATCTTTGCCGCCCGGGGCAAGGGTGGGAACGCGATCGCGATGCTGATCTCGGCAAAGGTCAACCAGTGGACGTTGCTGGTCGGCTCGTTGCCGGTGGCGTTCATGCTGGGCGGCGGCGGCGCCGCACTGCCTCTCGACGGTCGCCAGATCACGGAGATCGTGCTGACCGGGGCGCAGACGCTCATGGGCGTGACGCTGCTGCTCGGCCTGCGGTTCCAGCGCTGGGCTGCCTGGACGCTGCTCGGGTTGTTCCTCGTACAGTTCCCGCTCCCGTCGACCGCAGGGCGACTGCTGCTCAGCGGCGTGTACGCGGCCATCGCCGCGCTGGCCCTGATCCGCTACCGGCGCGAGTTGCCGGCGACGCTGGCCGCACCGTTCGGCGGCCGGGCCAAGCGGCAGGGTGGCCACCCGGTCCGGCAGCCCGAACCGGTGGGCGAGGCCTAAGCCGCAGCAAGCTTTCCTCGAGATCGACGCTCGCGCGGAAAGTTCGAGTGACTGGCGCGCTGAGGTCGATCTCAGCACCGGTGATGCCCTCTTGACAGCTGTCAAGTTTTGCGACGGTACAGTCTGCCCATGCAGATTCGCGAGCACACTTCCGGTCAGGGTGGCGCCAACAAGCCCGCCGTCATTCTTCACCCGTCCGGCATCGTGGTCACCTTCGACGAACTCGAAGCCCGCGCCAATCGCCTGGCGCACTACTTCCGCCAGGCGGGCCTGGTCGAGGGCGATGCCGTCGCGATCCTGATGGAGAACAACGAGCACATCCACGCGGTGATGTGGGCGGCGCGGCGGGCCGGCCTGTACTACGTGCCGATCAACACCCACCTGACCGCGCTGGAAGCGGCCTACATCATCGACAACAGCGCCGCCAAGGCGATCATCGGTTCGGCCGCGCTGCGAAAAATCTGCGAGAACCTGGCTGAGCAACTGCCTGACGGCCTGCCGGCCCTGCTGATGATCGCCGACGACGACCTCGACGGCTGGCAGCGTTACCCCGAATGCGTTGCCGACCAACCGGATACGCCCATCGCCGACGAGGTCGAAGGTGATCTGCTGCAGTACTCCTCGGGCACCACCGGTCGCCCCAAGGGAATCAAGCGGGCGCTGCCGCACGTCTCGCCGGCCGAGGCGCCGGGCATGATGTCGGCTCTGGTCGGTTTCTGGATGCACCCGGATGCGGTCTATCTCAGCCCCGCGCCGCTGTATCACACCGCGCCGTCGGTGTGGTCGATGACCGTGCAGGCCAGCGGCATCACGACGGTCGTCTTGGAAAAGTTCGATCCCGAAGGCTGCCTGGATGCCATTCAGCGTCACCGGGTCACGCACGGACAGTTCGTGCCCGTCATGTTCACCCGGATGCTGAAACTGCCTGAGCAGAAACGTAAGTCGTACGACCTGTCCAGCCTGCAGCGGGTGATGCACGCTGCCGCTCCCTGTCCGGTGGAGATCAAGAAGCAGATGATCGACTGGTGGGGGCCGATCGTCGACGAGTACTACGCCTCCTCAGAAGCCATCGGGTCGACGTTGATCAGCGCAGAGGAATGGCTGGCCCACCCCGGCTCGGTGGGTAAGCCGATGATGTGTCAACTGCACATCCTCGACGAGAGCGGCAACGAGTTGCCACCCGGGCAGGCCGGTGAAATCTACTTCGAAGGCGGGCTCTCGTTCGAATACCTCAACGATTCGGAGAAGACGGCGGCCTCCCGTGACAGGCACGGCTGGACCACGGTCGGCGACGTCGGCTATGTCGACGAGGACGGCTACCTGTTCCTGACCGACCGTCGTCACCACATGATCATCTCCGGCGGCGTGAACATCTATCCGCAAGAAGCCGAGAACCTGCTGGTCACTCACCCGAAAGTGCTTGACGCAGCGGTGTTCGGCATTCCCGACGAAGAAATGGGCCAAAGCGTCAAAGCCGCGGTGCAAACCGTCGACCCGGCTGACGCGACCGAGGAATTCGGTGCCGAGCTGACCGCTTGGCTGCGCGAACGGCTCGCGCATTACAAGTGTCCGAAGTCGATTTCGTTCGAAGCGCAGTTGCCGCGCACCGACACCGGGAAGATGTTCAAACACGAACTGATCAAGAAGTATTCGGTGTGACGCTGCGCGTCGTCGACGTGTCGGAGCCTGACTCCGAGGTCGATTCCGCGTTGCTCGCAGTCCCGGTGGTGGCCGTCGGGCCGTTGGCGGACGCATCCGAATTCTGGCTTCAGCAAGCCACATTCACGCTTACCGAGGATGACGCCGACGACCGCCGGGTGATCACCGTCGCATCGATCGACGCGGCGCTGCGTGACCTGACCGCGCGGGTTGATCGATGGCCGATCGCCGCGGCGACGTGTGACGACGTGTTGCGTGCGGTGCATCCGACTGGTCCGGCGCTGCCCGGAGTGGTAACCGAGTCGTTGGCCTACTCGACGCTGCAGGCCGGCCCGGAGTTTGCCCGCTGGCTCGCCGACCGCGGCCCCGCCACGATGCCCGACATCGCCGATCCGGTGCGCGCCCATCGTGACGGCGACAGCCTGCGCATTGCGTTCAACCGTCCACAGCGTCACAATGCGTTCTCCACCGATACGCGGGCCGCGCTGCTCGAGGCTTTGGCTGTGGCGCAACTCGATTCGTCGGTCGCCGAGGTCGTGCTGACCGGCAATGGACCATCGTTCTGCAGCGGCGGCGACCTCGACGAATTCGGCACCTTCGTCGATCCGGCCAGCGCCCATCTGGCCCGGACCCGCTACAGCCCGGCGCTGGCGCTCGACGCGATCACCGGCAGACTCGGTGCGGCCTGCCGCGCCGAGGTGCACGGTCAGGTGCTGGGCAGCGGACTAGAGATGGCCGCATTCTGCGGTCGTGTCGAAGCCGCGCCCGATTCGATGTTCGGGCTGCCCGAATTGAGCCTGGGCCTGATACCGGGCGCCGGTGGCACGGTCAGCGTGACTCGGCGGATAGGGCGTTGGCGCACCGCCTATTTGGTGCTGAGCGGCCAGAAGGTCGACGCCGATACCGCATTGTTGTGGGGTTTGGTGGACGTGAAAACTTAGCGACGTCACGCGTCGATTGTGCGCGATCGTCAGATACATGCGCACCGCGCTCCCGAACAGCATCTCCAGGCTGTCTCAGCGATTTCCGCAAAGCTCACACCGGTAGGCCTGCCTGGCGACCCGACCCCATTTTCACGCCTGCGCGGCGTCCCCTGGAAGGGATATAGAACTCAGGTGAAGTTGGCCTGTGCGCAGGTGCTCGGGGAGGTGATGTTGTTTCCGCCGTAGACCACCTGGACGTGCGTGCACATGATGACCGGCACGTTGGTCCGCGACTGGCCGGTGTGCCAATCGGTCGCGTCGATCCGGCCCGTGGTCTGGTACTTGTCCGGGCCGCCTTCGCCCGTATAGATCGTGGTGACGTTGTCGTTTCCGCCTTCTTTGAACACCCGGTCGTATTGCGCGGTGGCGTGCACGTCGAGGTACAAGGTGCGGTCCATTGAGCGGATGTCCGTGCTCTGCCGTGACCACAGGTCGTGGGGGAAGCCGTCAACGGCATCGCCGATCCTGCGGTCGGCACCGACGGTGAAGTCGCAACTGCCGTTCGCGGCATGGCAGTCGAGCGTGGCCCGGGTTTCGAGCTGGCTGCCGTCGTTGAGCGGGGTCAGCGAGGTGGCGGTGTTGCTGGCCGCCGGGGCAACCGCGGGCGGTGTCAACACCAATATCAGGCCGACCCCTGCCAGCACCGTGACCAGCCGCATCATCTGCCTTGTCCTCCGTCTCGCTGCGCCAGAGCAGAACTTACGCTGCGGCTACTCGTCGTAGGTGACTTCGACCGAATCGGTCTCGGGGTGTGCCTGACAGGCCAGGATCAGCCCATCGTCGAGGTCCTGCTGTTCGAGCACGTCGTTGACCTCCATGTGCACTCTGCCGCGGCGCAGGGTGGTAGCGCAGGCACCGCAATGGCCCTCACGGCAGGAGAACGGCGCGTCCAGACCGGCGTCCAGCAACACATCGAGCAGCTTCGCCTTGCGTGGCCACGACACGGTGTGGGTCTGGCCGTCGAGCTCGACGACAGCACGGGCCGGGCCTTCGACGGAATCGTCTTGCTCGACTTCCACCGCGGCGAACGGGTCGCTGTCCAGCGATTTGAACACCTCGAGGTGTACTTGGCCCGCAGGCATTTTCAGGCCGTCTAGCGCCTCGCGGGCGGCCGCCATGAACGGTCCGGGCCCGCAGATGAACGCCTGCCGCCCGGTGAACGGCCCGGCCAGTTGCGTCAGTGCGGTTGCCGACGGCAGTCCTTGCAGCGACTCGATCCAGTGGATGACGGTCAGCCGGTCCGGGTACTTGGCGGCCAGCTCGCGCAGCGCGTCGGCGAAGATCACCGACCGCTCGTCGCGGTTGGCGTAGAGCAACGTCACCTGTCCACCGCCTTCGGACAACGCGGACTTGCAGATCGACAAGATCGGCGTGATTCCGCTGCCCGCGGCCAACAGCAGGAAGTCGTCGTCGAGAGTCCTGGGCACGAAGGTGCCCGACGGCGCCAGGACATGCATACGCATGCCGACGCGGGCGTTGTCGCACAGCCAGTTCGACGCGTAGCCGGCTCTGTCACGTTTGACCGTGACGGTCAGCGCCTCGTCGGTGAACGGCGAGCTGCACAACGAATAGCAGCGCGCGACCGACCCGGTGCGGTCGCTGGGAATGCGCAGCGTCAGGAACTGGCCCGGGGCGTAGCGCAGCCGCTCCGCGGGCACCGCCGGGCCATTGGGGCCACTCGGAACCGTGAACACCAGGGAGCACGCGTCGTCGGTTTCGGCGACGACTTCGGCAATTTCCAGCTCCAAGACGTGGCTGCCGAGCGGTTCGTCGCCAACAGCGCCCGTCACGACCTCACCCTTCCGTCACCCATAACTAGAACAGGTTACAGAAACCTGGCTAGGTATCGCTACCAGCCGCAGGCATACGCTGCTCGACACGAATCGGAACGTGTTCTAGTCTTGGTTTTGTGTTGGCCCCTGCACGCCACCTTTGGAGGAACCCGTGACGTCCATTCAACAACGTGACGCCCAGTCGGTCCTAGACGGCATCGACGAGCTACTGCCCAAGCTGCGCCAGCGGGCTCAAGAAACCGAGGACCTGCGACGCCTGCCGGATGCGACCGTGAGCGAGCTTCAGGAAATCGGCTTCTTCCGGTTGCTGCAGCCGTCCCAATGGGGTGGGCTGGAATGCGACCCCGCCGTGTTCTACGAGGCGGTCCGGCGCATCGCCAGCGCGTGCGGCTCCACCGGCTGGGTGAGCTCGATCATCGGCGTGCACAACTGGCACTTGGCGCTCTTCGACCAGCGGGCCCAGGACGAGGTGTGGGGCGACGACACGACCGTGCGTGTCTCGTCGTCGTACGCCCCGATGGGCGCGGGCACGGTGGTTGACGGCGGCTACCTGGTCAGCGGCTCATGGAACTGGTCCTCGGGCTGCGACCATGCCACCTGGGCCTTCCTCGGCGGCCCCGTCATCAAGGACGGCCGCCCGGTCGACTTCGGCAGCTTCCTGATCCCGCGCAGCGAATACCGAATCGACGACGTCTGGCATGTGGTGGGCCTCAAGGGAACTGGCAGCAACACTGTCGTCGTCAAGGACGTCTTCGTGCCGCGGCACCGGTTCTTGTCCTATAAGCAGATGAACGACGGCACCGCCGGCGGATATCAGAACAACACCGCCCCGGTCTACAAGATGCCTTGGGGCACAATGCATCCGACGACAATCTCGGCGCCGATCGTCGGTATGGCCTACGGCGCATACGAGGCACACGTCGAGCACCAGGGCAAGCGGGTGCGGGCGGCGTTCGCGGGTGAGAAGGCCAAGGACGACCCGTTCGCCAAGGTTCGCATCGCCGAGGCGGCCAGCGACATCGACGCCGCGTGGCGGCAACTGATCGGCAACGTCGGCGACGAGTACGCGCTGCTGTCGGCCGGCAAGGAGATCCCGTTCGAGTTGCGGGCCCGCGCCCGTCGTGACCAGGTGCGCGCCACCGGGCGCTGCATCGCCTCGGTCGACCGGCTGTTCGAAGCCTCCGGTGCGACAGCTCTGGCCAACGACGCTCCAGTGCAACGGTTTTGGCGCGATGCGCACGCCGGCCGGGTGCACGCCGCCAACGATCCCGAGCGGGCATACCAGATCTTCGGTAACCACGAGTTCGGGCTGCCGCCCGGCGACACGATGGTCTAGCCGATGACAGCGACCGAAGAACTGACGTTTGAGTCCACCTCACGGTTCGCCGAGGTCGACGTCGACGGGCCGCTGAAGCTGCACTACCACGAAGCGGGCGTCGGCAACGAGCAGACGATCGTGCTGCTGCACGGCGGTGGACCGGGCGCGGCGAGTTGGACGAACTTCGCTCGCAACATCCCGGTCTTGGCCGAGCAGTTTCACGTGTTGGCGGTCGACCAGCCCGGCTACGGCCACTCCGACAAGCGCGCAGAGCACGGGCAGTTCAACCACTACGCCGCTCGGGCACTCAAGGGCCTCTTCGACCATTTGGGCCTGGGACGCGTTCCGCTGGTAGGCAATTCGCTCGGCGGTGGCACCGCGGTCCGGTTCGCGCTGGACTACCCCGACAAGGCCGGCAGGCTGGTGCTGATGGGTCCTGGCGGGCTCAGTGTGAACCTGTTCGCACCCGATCCCACCGAGGGCGTCAAGCGGCTGGGCAAGTTCTCCGCTCAGCCGACCCGGGAGAATCTCGAGGCGTTCCTGCGGGTGATGGTCTACGACCAGAAGCTGATCACTCCCGAGTTGATCGATCAGCGCTTTGAACTGGCGTCCACCCCGGAATCGCTGACGGCGACCCGCGCGATGGGAATGTCGTTCTCGGGGGCCGACTTCGAACTCGGCATGATGTGGCGTGAGGCGTACAAACTGCGTCAGCCGGTGCTGCTGATCTGGGGCCGCGAGGATCGGGTCAACCCGCTCGACGGGGCGCTGGTGGCGCTCAAGACCATTGCGCGCGCGCAATTGCACGTCTTCGGCCAGTGCGGACACTGGGCGCAGGTGGAGAAGTTCGACGAATTCAACAAGCTGACCGCCGATTTCCTGGGGGGCGCGTAATGAGCATCCGTTCACTGGGCTACCTGCGCATCGAAGCCACCGACATGGCGGCGTGGCGCGACTACGGCCTGAAGGTACTCGGCATGGTCGAAGGCAAGGGCGCCACCGAGGGAGCTCTCTATCTGCGGATGGACGATTTCCCCGCCCGCCTGGTGATCGTGCCGGGTGAGCATGACCGTCTCACCGAAGCCGGCTGGGAATGTGCGAATGCCGAGGGCTTACAAGAGATTCGCGATCGGCTCGACGTCGAGGGCACCCCCTACAAGGAGGCGACGGCGGCCGAGTTGGCCGATCGTCGGGTCGACGAGATGATCAAATTCTGCGACCCCTCGGGCAACGGTCTGGAGGTTTTCCACGGCGCCGCGCTCGAACACCGCCGGGTCGTGAGCCCCTACGGTCACACGTTCGTCACCGGTGAGCAGGGCCTCGGACACGTCGTTTTGACCACCCGTGACGACGCCGAGACGCTGCATTTCTACCGCGACGTATTGGATTTCAAGCTGCGCGACTCCATGCGGCTGCCGCCCCAGGTGGTGGGTCGGCCGGCCGACGGGCCACCGGCCTGGCTGAGGTTCCTCGGCTGCAATCCGCGTCACCACAGCCTGGCCTTCATGCCGGGGCAGACCCCGAGCGGGATCGTGCACCTGATGGTCGAGGTCGGCGAAGCCGACGACGTGGGGTTGTGTCTGGATCGGGCGTTGCGGCGCAAGGTGCCGATGTCAGCGACACTCGGCCGACACGTCAACGACCTGATGCTGTCGTTCTACATGAAGACTCCCAGTGGATTTGACATCGAATTCGGCTGTGAGGGAAGGAAAGTCGAGGACGACGACTGGATCGCACGGGAGAGCACCGCGATCAGCCTCTGGGGCCACGACTTCAGCGTCGGCTTCAAGTAATGTCCGAGCAGATCGACGCCCGCACGTTTCGCAGCGTGCTGGGTCAGTTCTGCACCGGTATCACGATCATCACCACCGTCCACGACGACGTCCCGGTCGGCTTCGCCTGCCAATCCTTTGCCGCGTTGTCGCTGGAACCGCCGCTGGTGTTGTTCTGCCCGACCAAGGTGTCGCGGTCCTGGCAGGCCATCGCGGCCAGCGGGAAATTCTGCGTCAATGTGCTGACCGAGAGCCAGCAGCACGTCTCGGCACGTTTCGGCTCCAAGGATCCGGACAAGTTCGCCGGAATCGATTGGCAGCAATCGGAACTCGGCTCGCCGATCATCGACGGATCGCTGGCCTACATCGACTGCACGGTCGCCTCGGTGCACGACGGCGGCGACCACTTCGTGGTGTTCGGTGCGGTGAAGTCGCTGTCTGAAGTGCCCAAGATCAAGCCGCGGCCGTTGCTGTTCTACCGCGGCGACTACACCGGCATCGAACCGGACAAGACCACCCCGGCGCAATGGCGTGACGATCTGGAAGCGTTCCTGACAGCGACCACCCAGGACACCTGGCTATAGTCGGGGCGGCTGCGTCATGGACGCGGATTCAGGGCTTCAATGTTTAGCAGCGGACCCAGGGGGTACGCCCGCTGCCGAAGGTATCGATTCTTGACCGAAAAGAACGGACGTCGGCGTTGATCCGGATTGGCTCTGTAGCACTGTCGGTGGCTGTCGCGGCGGCTTTGCTTTTCGTCGCCAGTGTCGGATCGTGGGTTTGGTGGATCCCGGCAGTTGTCGTCACGGTCCTCGCCGCGACAGGCGTCTACGACCTGGCTCAGCGCAAGCACTCAGTGCTGCGCAACTATCCGGTGCTGGGCCATATGCGCTATCTGCTGGAGGCGTTACGCCCTGAGCTGCAGCAATATTTCATCGAACGCAACTTCGACGGCCGCCCATTCGACCGCGACATCCGCTCGCTGATCTACGAGCGCGCCAAAGGTACCGCCGCCGAGGTGTCGTTTGGAACCGAGCGCGACATCGACCAAGACGGCTATGAATACCTGCTTCACTCGACGGTCCCGGTGGACCCGCCCGAAGAACCGTTTCGGGTCAGAATCGGTGGGCCGGACTGCACAAAGCCGTACGACATCGCGCTGATGAACATCTCGTCGATGAGTTTCGGCGCGCTGTCCGGCAACGCGCTGCGGGCGATGAACAACGGTGCGCGCAAGGGGCATTTCGCTCATGACACCGGAGAAGGTGGACTCACTCCGTATCATCTCGGCGGAGCCGACGTGGTGTGGGAGATCGGTTCGGGATACTTCGGTGCGCGGGCCAAGGATGGCTCCTTTGACCCACATCAGTTCGCCGACAAGGCGGCTCATGATGCGGTGAAGTGCATCTCGATCAAGCTGAGCCAAGGGGCGAAGCCTGGGGTGGGCGGAGTGCTGCCGGCCGCGAAAGTCAGCGAGGAAATCGCCGCCTACCGGGGTGTGCCGGCCGGCGAGAAATGCGTGAGCCCCGCCGCGCACACCGCGTTCAGCACCCCGCGCCAACTGATCGGCTTCGTGGCGCATTTGCGTGAGCTGGCCGGCGGAAAGCCGGTCGGCTTCAAGCTGTGCGTGGGTTCCCGAGTCGACGTGCTGGCGATCTGCAAGGCGATGCTGGCCGAAGGCGTGACACCCGACTTCATCATCGTGGACGGCGCTGAGGGCGGCACCGCTGCCGCACCGCTGGAATACGAAGACCACGTTGGCCTTCCACTGACCGACGGATTGATCACTGTGCACAACGCCCTGGTGGGTACGGGGCTGCGCGACAAGATTCGCATCGGCGCCAGCGGCAAGGTCGCTACCGGCAACGACATCGTCAAGCGCCTCATCCAGGGTGCCGACTACACCAACTCGGCCCGATCGATGATGATGGCGGCCGGCTGCATCCAGTCGCAACGCTGTCACACCAACCACTGCCCGGTCGGGGTCGCCACCCAGGACCCGCGGCGCGCGCGGGCCCTGGACGTCGCCGACAAGAGCGAACGTGTGTACCGCTACCAGAAGGCAACGGTCGCGCAGGCGATGCGGATCATGGGATCGATGGGTGTCTCCGATCCGTCTATGCTCAATCCCCACATGTTGCGCAAGCGCGTCTCATCGACCGAACAACTTTCCTACGCAGAGCTTTACGAATGGCTCAGCCCCGGAGTGTTACTCGACCATGCGCCCAACAGCTGGCGATCGGACTGGGAGTCGGCCGACGCGGATTCCTTTGCTCCGGCCGGTATCCCCCGATTGTCGAAGGTCTAGGAGAGCCATTGCCTACCGTCGCTTCAACTATCGTCTCGGCCCTCGTCGATCTGGGAGTTCGGCAAGTATGGGGGGTCGTCGGCGACGCGCTGAACCCCATCACCGACGCAATCCGCCGCGAGGACCGGCTGGAATGGGTCGGGGTGCGTCATGAGGAAGTTGCGGCGTTCGCGGCGGGAGCGCAGGCGCAACTCACCGGAACGCTAGGAGTGTGCATGGGAACTGTCGGCCCAGGCTCCTTGCACCTGCTCAATGGTCTGTACGACGCGAAGAAATCACATGCCCCGGTGCTCGCCATCTGCGGGCAGGTCCCGACTGCGGATATCGGCAGCAATTTCTTCCAGGAGGTCGACAACGACGCAGTCTTTGCCGGCGTCAGTGAGTTTCACGAGACGGTCACCAACCCAAGCCAGATGCCGTACCTGCTCGAGCAAGCGGTCAATACCGCACTTGCTCGCCGAGGTGTCGCGGTACTGACCATCCCCGGCGACATGGGAGAACAGCCCGTATCGCAATCCCGCGCCACATTCGCCGTGTCCCGCGCGGGCCAGTCGCCCGACCCGGGCGATATCCAGCTCGCCGCCGACACGTTGAACCGGGCCGAGAAGGTCGCGCTTCTGGTCGGATGCGGTGCGCGCGAGGCGCGTGACGAAGTGCTGGCAACAGCCAAGGCATTGGCAGCGCCCATGGTGCTGACGTTGAAGGCAAAAGCTGGATTTGACGGCGAAAACCCTTACCAATTAGGGCAAACGGGCCTCATCGGCAACCCCGCCGCCCATCTCGCGCTGCATCAGGCCGATACGTTGCTTCTCATCGGCACCGACTTCCCGTATCGCGACTGGCTCCCGCATGACAAGACCGTCATCCAAATCGACACGCGCCCAGAGCATATCGGTCGGCGCGTGTCGGTGGCAGTTCCAGTCGTCGGAGATGCCAAACGGACCCTGGCACAGCTGCTGCCACAACTCACTGCACGGTCTGACACCGGGTTCCTGGACCGGCACCGTCGTGAATTCGAGCTGTGGCACTCCGCGCAGCAGCGGCTCGCCGACCCCGACCACGATCGCAAATTGCTGGGACGGATCCGCAAGCACCTCGACAACCCCGAAGAGCTGATCCGGCCGGAACTGGTTGCCGCTGTGCTCGACGCTGCGGCCGCCGATGACGCCGTCTTCACCTCCGATACCGGGATGGCCACCGTGTGGTTGTCGCGCTTTATCGAAATGCGCGGTAGCCGCGCCCTTCTGGGGTCGTACAACTTGGGTTCGATGGCCAACGCCATGCCACAGGCACTCGGGGCCGCGGCGCTGGACCGTTCTCGGCAGGTGATTGCCTGCTGCGGCGACGGGGGCCTGATGATGTTGCTCGGCGACCTGCGTACCGCGGTCACCTATCGGCTGCCGGTGAAATTCGTGGTCTTCAACAACGGCCGACTCGGCATGGTCAAACTCGAGCAAGAACAAAGTGGATTGCCGGAGTACGGAACGCAACTCGACAACCCCGATATCGCCGCCGTGGCCCGCGCCATGGGGTTGGAGTCTTCGCTGGTTGTCCGACCCAACGAGGTATCAGATGCGGTAGCAGCGGCTTTGGCGTACGACGGCCCTTATCTGCTGGACATTCGAACCAACCCCGACGAAATTTCGATCCCTCCCAAACCTACCGTCGAGCAGGGCTGGGGCTTCGCAATCGCCAAGCTCAAGGAAACCCTGAACAGCCGAACCTGAGTTGGCGACGGGCCCCCGTCGTCAATGCCAGCGTGCCTGATGACCGGCGTGTGTACCCAAATACGCTCCGGGGCCGAATAGCTCGTCGTAGAAGTCGGTGTCGAGATGCTGCGCCTGCAGGTACATGAGTACGTGTACCGTCGGCATCGTCCCGGGTATTTTGCCGAAGGTGTCGTAGATGTAGGACGCTTCGGCAGTCACCATCTCCTGGATTCCAGCCGGCGGCAGGGCCGAGCCGCGCACTTTGGCGGTATCCGACCAGGGACCCGGCGTCTCGGCGTGAAATGGTCCGCCAGGTCCGAACTTTCGGGCGACCAGCTTCTCCACCCCGGCCGCGATCGACGGCACATGCGGCGGGCTCAGGGTCTCGAAGAAGCCCGGCAGCCCAGTCGCATTGGGGAACGGCCAGCGGTCGTCGTGGTCGGCGACAAACCCCAGACCGGGGGCTCGCGGGTCACCGGAGCCGCCCAGCACCGACAACCGGTCGAGCCCGTCATACGTCCAGCCACCGAGACCCATCGCCTGCAATGCCAGCACCCCGTTGTTGGTCGCGATCGCCAGTTCCGCGCTTGCCTCGGTGATCGTGTACTGCTCGACGAATGACAACGGCAGTGGGTCATCGGCATGGTCGAGCGATGTAAAGCGTTCTAGGCCAGGAATTTTGCGGCCGTTGATATCGTCGGTTACCGGATAGCCGTTGGCGGCGAAGAACCACAGGTTCTCCATCAGGTGTTCGGCGAGATCGGCTGCGGGAAAGGCCAGTAGGCTGCCCGGGTGGTTGCCGATCCAGGTGTTGTGACCCTCCATGTACGGCTCTTCGCAGGGCAATTCGAGCCGGGTGTCCGAAATCTGAACATAGGAATTCGCGGTGTGGCCAATCCATCCTTCGATGCTGTCGAATTCGCGCGGAGCCTCGTCGCGGCTGGGCAACAGGTAGGTTCCAGTGTCGTCGCTGAAAAACAATTGGCTGGTGTGAAACCCTGCCGCCGACGGGAAGCTTCGGCCCGTCGCGCTCCCCGAGTAGTTCGGGAACGACGGCGCATAGCCGGGATGGTGAGTGATGCCGAAGTTCCAGCCCGTCACCCCGCCGGTCACCGCGATGACCAGTGCCCGTTCCACTTCCGACAGCGGCTGGACGGGCCGTCGGCTGGTATAAGCCAGCGCGCCGTCGGGAATCCGGCCGCCGACCGGAAACCGGCGCGATCTGCGACCGGTCATCGCGGCCAGCAACGGAAACCGTGCGACGTCGGCCAGCGCGGCGCGTTCGTGGTCGGAGATAACCAGGCTCACGCCACGATTGTCTCAGCCTGACGGCGTGCGCTCACGCCAAGGACAGAAAGAGCTTTTCGAGCTCGGCCTCGGTCAGCGGTGCCGTTGCGCCCGCTTCCGCGCCGGTGATGCAGTGCCGCATGCCGGATGCGATGATCTTGAAGCCGGCGCGATCCAGCGCCCGCGAGACCGCCGCCAGCTGTGTGACGACGTCTTTGCAATCGCGGCCTTGCTCGATCATCGAGATGACTCCGCCAAGCTGCCCCTGCGCGCGCCGTAGTCGGCTGAGCACCGCATTCATGTTTTCGACATCGTCAGTCACGTAAACCTCCATGGCTTTGGCCCAGTATAGCCTGCCCCGGGGGGTATGCGCTTTCCGCCGCCGTCAGCTCCGTGCGGCGGTCTTTCGCTCGGCAATCTTGGTGCGGACCATAGCCATATCGAGTTCTTCGACCTGGCTGATCAAATCCTCCAGCGCGGCTCTCGGCATGGCGCCGGCCTGGCTGTAGACCAGGATGCCTTCGCGGAACGCCATGATGGTCGGGATCGAGCGGATGTTGACAGTTGCCGCCAACTCCGGTTCGGCCTCGGTGTTCACCTTGGCGAACACGACAGCGGGGTGTTCTTGCGCGGCGCGCTCGAAGATCGGCGCAAACGCCCGACACGGACCGCACCAGGGCGCCCAAAAGTCGACCAGTACGACGGGGTTGTCGACGATGGTCGACTCGAAATCCGTTGCGGTGAGGTTTTTTACAGACATCGACCGTGTTCCTTCTGATGGTGTTGGGTTGACTGAGGGGTAAGTGGTGCCCGGCTTCACCGGGCGGGCTGCTGGTTGTCATCGTGAGCGGCATCGGCGAATTCGCAGAATGCCGTGTAGGCGCGCGCCCCGTAAATGGTGGCGGGTCCACCATGCATCAGGATGCTCACGCCGATCGCCTCGGCGGCCTCCTCTTTCGAAGCGCCTGCTCGAGCCGCTCCCCGGGCGTGGGACGCGATGCAACCGTCGCATCCGGCGACGACGCCGATGGCCATCGCGATCAGTTCTTTGTGTTTGGTCTCCAAGGCGCCCGCGGCCAGCGCGGCCTTGCCCATCTCGTTGAATCCCCGGTACACGTCCGGGATCTTCTGCCGCAGCTCACGGTGTTGCGGGTTGAGGTCGCCGAGAACGTCGTGGTAGTGGTTGTTGGTTGTCATGCCCTTTACAATAGCGATACCCCTGCGGGTATTCCCGGACGCCCCATGACGGAGGAGTGAGCGATGGCCACCGGACGACACCGAAACCGTGTCCGGCAGGCGCCGGCGTCAATCGTCTACCTCACCAACGAATACGAACTCGCAGACTTCGGCGTCGCCGGAATGGGTTTCGCCGATAAATCGCCGGAAGGAAACCCTGCAGAATACCCCGCCGGGTATAGTAGGAGGTGGCGCCGCAGGGCCTCGCGCGTATACGGTGGGGCGTATCACAAGGGCAGTCACCTACGACTTGGCGCCTACGCAAGCGCGGGCTGGATCGCTCGTGTTCGGACCTAGAAGGAGTAGATGTTGACCGACGAACGCATGCAGGACCACTCCGCGCGTGCGGTGAGCCTGTGGCTGGATCCGGTGTGCCCGTTTTCGTGGAACACCGCCCGTTGGATTACCGCCACCGCGGACCGGGCCGGTTTCGACATCGACTGGCACATGATGAATTTGGCGGTTCTCAACGAGGGTCAGGAATTGCCCCCGCCCCAGCGGGCCCGCATGGACGATTCTCGACGGGTCGGGCGCCTGATGGCCGCACTGCACGACGAGTTGGGTGCCGGGGTGCTCGGCAAGGCCTATATCGCCTTCGCCGAGCAGTACTTCGATCACTCAGCGGCCGTCGATGCCGACCTGGTCGACCACGTCACCCGCGCGGTGGGTGCCGAACGAACCACCGCGGCGGCGTTGGACAACGGCGCGCTGGACGCTACGGTGACGCGGTTTCATCAAGCCAGCCAAGACGCGCTGGGCGACACCGGCGGCAGCCCGCTACTGTCCATCGACGGGCATACGGTTTTCGGGCCGGTGTTCACCGCCGTGCCGGCCGAGGACGAGGCGCTGGCGCTGTTCGACGCGGTCACCGTGTTGGTGCGCGCCCCGCAGTTCAGTCAAATCAACCGTCCCCGCACCCACGGCTGAGCGAGTTGCCATGTGTTATCCCGTTCGATGCCGCACATGCGGAAAGACGACGTGGGGTGGTTGCGGTTTGCACGTCGAATCAGTCAAACGGCAAGTGCCGCCGGGGCAATGGTGCGATGGCCACCCCGACGGGCAAACCACTCGCCCACGCGGCATTTTTGGATTGGCCCGCAGCGGCAAGAAGTAGGGAACTGTCTCTAAGTCGCTGTCATACAACACGTTTCGACGGAACTGATCAGTGCGGCAACGCGACCACTCGGTCGTTGCCGCGGTCGGCCACGTAGACGGTCCCGCTACCCGCGACGGCGACCGCCAACGGGGTGCTGAGGCCGTTGAAAGGCAGTGCGGTCGAATCAACTGCGCCCACAGCTAGTTTCGCGACTTTGTTGGTGTCATGCTCGGTCGCGTAGACGTTGCCGCTGCTGTCGACCGCCACGCCCCACGGCGCGCTGAGGTCGGTGAAGGGCATGACAACCTGCGCGCTTGATCCGGTGGCCAGCTTCAACAGCCGGTTGTTGTCGGTATCGGCGACATAGACATTGCCCGCGCCGTCGACAGCCACGCCGTCGGGATCGCGAAGGCCGTCGAACGGCAATACTGTTTGGTGGTTGGACCCGGCTTGTAACTCGACCACCCGGTTATTGCCCCGATCGGCGACAAAGACGTTGCCCTGAGCATCGACAGCTACCCCCTCGGGATAGTTGAGGCCATCGAAGGGCAGCACGGTCTGCTGCTGCGCGCCCGCGTCCAGCTTGACCACACGATTGTGGAAGTCCGTCACATACACCGCGCCGGATTTGTCCACCGCCAGAGCCTGGGGTTGGTAGAGGCCCTCGAACGCCAGCATCGACGGCTTGGTCGATCCAGGAGTCAGTTCCAACACCCGCCCGTACATACTTTCGCTGGTGATGTAGACGTTGCCGGTGCCGTCCACCGCTACCCCGCTCGGCGAAAGCCGAAAGTCCAGGCCGTCGAACTGCAGCGCGTGCTGTCCGGAGGATGTCGACGCGTTGGTGACTGATGGGCGGCTCACCAGGTACGCGGCGCCCCCGAGCGCCGCGGCGAGCACCGTCGCCGCGACGCCCACGACGATCCACCTCGTGCGCTTGCCGTTCGGGTTGGACTTATCCGGCGGGGTGGAGTTGGGCGCGTGGGCCGGAACTGACGGGTTCCCAGCCAGGAGCGACGACGAGGGACTGGCCGGTCTGGCCTCGTAGAGGGCCGTCGTGGAGCCGTGGTCCACCCGCGGCGCACCGCCGACGGCCGCATGGCCGTTGGACAGGCTCCCTTGCTTGCCGTGACGCAGAATCGTGGTGGCATCGTGCTGGTCGGAGATGGTCAGCGCATCGTGAGCGTCGCTGGCCAAGGCGCCGGCGGTCGCGTAGCGGTCGGCGGGATTCTTGGCCATCCCCTTGGCGACCACCCGGTCGAGCGCGGTCGGCACGACACCGGGGCGCACTTGGCTGGGTCGCGGCGGCGCTTCCGTCAGATGCGCACCGATCAACCGCTCGATGCTGTCGCCGCGGAACGGTGGCGCACCGGTCAGGCACTCGCTCAGCACACAGGCCAGCGCATACACGTCGGAGCTGGAAGTGCACGCGTCGCCGGTGAAACGCTCCGGGGCCATGTAGTAGTAGGTGCCTATCGTCATCCCGGTCTGGGTGAGCCCCGGGTCGCTGGCAGCACGCGAAATCCCGAAGTCGACCAGATAGGCAAAGTCGGTGCTGGTGATCAGAATGTTTGCGGGCTTGACGTCGCGATGCGTCACCCCGATGGCGTGGGCGGCGTCCAGGGCTTCGGCGATCTGTCGCACGATGGCCACTGCTCGGGGCGGCGACAACTGGCCATCACGGTGAAGCACCTCGCTCAGCGAGATCCCGTCGATCAACCGCATGTCGACGTAGAACTGGCCGTCGATGTCTCCGTAGTCATGGATGGGCACCACATGCGGTTCGGTCAGCCGGCCCGCGGCGTCCGCCTCGCGCTGCATTCGCATGCGGAACACCGGATTGGTGGAGAATTGCTCGGAGATCAGCTTCAAGGCCACCACCCGCCGTTTGCGGGTGTCTTCGGCCGCGTAGACCTCGCCCATTCCGCCGCGGCCGATCAACTGCGTCAGTCGGTAGGGCCCCAACTGGCGACCCACCTTTGAATCCGGGAACTTGCCGCTCACAAGCCATACCCCCTTCGATCGGTCACGAGA
Source organism: Mycobacterium sp. TH-M11 (assembly GCF_057473725.1). Lineage (NCBI taxonomy): Bacteria > Bacillati > Actinomycetota > Actinomycetes > Mycobacteriales > Mycobacteriaceae > Mycobacterium > Mycobacterium sp. TH-M11. The sequence goes on from NZ_JBYCLD010000061.1 coordinate 21,657, forward strand.
TCGCGTCGACTGCCGACGCCAGTTTCGACTTCAATGCCTCCGGCATTGGAATCGATCCGTACTGTTCCAAGCCCTGTTGGCCAGGGCCGATAGCGGCCTGCATAAAGGCTTTGACCGCGGTGGCGGTGGCGGGATCCGGGTACTTCGAGCAGACGATCTCATAGGTCGCCAACACGATCGGATAGGCACCGGGCTGGGTGGGCTTGTAGAACGACGACGTGTCGAGCACCAGGTCATTGCCGTCACCCTGGAACTTGGCACCGGCAATTGTCTTGCCGACAGACTCAGGGGTGATGGGCACCGCCTCGGGACCCGCCGATGTGACGATCGCGACCATGTTCAACTGTTTGCCCACCGCGAACGACCACGCGTTGTAAGCGATCGACCCTTCGGTGGCCTCCACCAGTGCCGACGTGCCGTTGTTACCGTTGGCACCCCGGCCGACACCCCCGTTGAAGGTCTCGCTGACGCCCTTACGCCAGGCGCCGTTAGATGCGGCTGCGAGGTATTTCTGGAAGTTGTAGCTGGTCCCCGATTTGTCGCTGCGGTAGATCACCTGGATGGGGGTCGCAGGTAGCGTGATATCCGAATTGAGTGCCTGGATCGCCGGGTCGTTCCAGGTGGTGATTGTGCCGTTGAAAATCTTGGCGGTCGTCGGGGCGTCCAAGCTCAGCGAGCTGACGCCGTTGAGGTGATAAGTCAGGGCTATGGGGCCGAATACCGTCGGCAGCTCCCAGGCGGGGGAACCACACCGGGCCGCGGCTCGGTCGGGTCCGCCGTCGGACGGATTCATCGGCACGTCGGAACCTGCGAAGTCAGTTTGGTCGCTCACAAAGTGCGCGAGCCCGGCCGTGGAGCCGTCGGCGTCGTAATCGAGGGTGTAGCCCGGGCAGGCGCGGACGTAGGCGTTGACGAACTGTTCGATCGCGTTCTCCTGGGCAGTGGAGCCGCTGGCGTGCAGCTCCTTCTTGCCGCCGCATTGCACGTGTCCAGGACTTGATGCGTTACTGCTGCCGTTGCTGCCACACCCCGACAACACCAGCGCGCAGATAGCAAGCGAGCTAAGCCCAGCACGAAATCTGTTGCTGTGCAATGGGAACTCCTTTGGCGTAACGGGACGACCACTGTGTCGGTGAGTGGACCCGCGCGATCCGGCGTCACGCGAACGCGGCCTCCTGGCCAACTGTCGGTGACTATATAAAAGGTTTCTGGAAGTCACCTGGGCGTGATCTGCGGAATCGGTGAAGGAAGACGGCCGATGCGTGGATGAAACATCTGGTTCGGTTGGCGGCTCTCAGGATTTCGTTTGTGGTTCACCTGAGCCCGTTCCGCAGGAGCCGGGCGGGCATCGCGCCGATCGTGATCAGCCTTGTTCGTCGGCGGCCTTACGATCCACCACCGTTTCGAATAGGCAGCCAGGCACCCAAGCGTCGCAGCGCTTCCGCGATGTCGTGTGAGGGCCCCGCGAAGGACAGCCGGACATAGGAGCCACCACGTTGCGGGTCAAAGTCGATGCCGGGCGCAATCGCTACTCCGGTGTCGGCCAACAGCTTCGAACAGAACACCATTGAGTCGTCGGTGAGATGGGAGACGTCGGCGTACACGTAGAACGCGCCGTCGGTGGGGGCCAGCCGGTCGATGCCGATGCGCCGCAGACCGTCGAGCAGTGCCGTGCGGTTGGCGGCGTACTGGTGCAGGTGCCCTTCGGCTTCCTGGACCGACTGTGGCGTGAACGCCTCGACCGCGGCGCGCTGAGACAATACGGGAGGGCAGATGGTGAAATTGCCGGTCAGACGGTCTACCGCCCGACGAAGCTCGGCCGGCACCAGCAGCCAGCCCAGCCGCCAACCCGTCATCGCGAAATATTTGGAAAAGCTGTTGACCACAAACGCATTTCGTGACGTGCCCCAGGCGCAGCTGGTCGGTGGGGCGCCGTCGTAGACAAGTCCGTGGTAGACCTCGTCGCTGATCAACCGCGCGCCAGTCTCGTCGCACCAGGACGCGATCGCGGCGAGCTCCTCGGGCGGGATGACCGTGCCGGTCGGGTTGGCGGGGCTGGCCACCACCACACCCTGCACCGGTGGGTCGAGTTCGGCCAGCATCTGCGCGGTCGGCTGGAATCGGGTCTCGGGTCCGCATTCGATCACCACAACCTCGCACCCCAGCGCCGACAGGATGTTGCGGTAGCAGGGATACCCGGGGCTGCTGACCGCCACCCGGTCGCCGACGTCGAAGCAGGACAGGAACGCCAGCAGAAAGCCCCCGGACGAGCCCGTCGTGACCACCACGTCGTCAAGGTCTACCTGCACGCCGTAGCGGTCCAGATACGACGCCGCGATCGACGACCGCAATTCCGGAATACCCAGCGCCACAGTGTAACCGAGCTGGTTGCGGTTCAGCGCGTCGACGGCGGCGGTGCGCACCGGCTCCGGAGCCCCGGCGCTCGGCTGACCGGCCGATAGGTTCACCAGATCGCCGTGGCTGCGTTGCCGCTCGGCAGCCGCCAGCCAGACATCCATCACGTAAAACGGCGGAATTCCGGCGCGTAGCGCGACCCCATCGGTCATGACGGTAAGGCTAGAACACTTCGGCTTCCAGCCGGCGCAAGTGATCGCGCGGCGGACCCAGCAGTTGCGAACTGCCATGTGCGCGTTTGAAGTACAGCTGCATATCGTGTTCCCAGGTGATCGCGATACCGCCGTGCAACTGGATACCCTCGGCCGCCACCGTGCTGAACGCCTCGCTGGCCGTCACACGGGCCAGCGCCGCAGAGGTCGGCGACAGCGCGACATCCGCTGGTTCCAAGGCCTCATAAACCACGGCGCGAGCGGCCTGGACGGCGACATAGAGGTCGGCCATCCGGTGCTTGAGGGCCTGGAAGCTGCCGATCGCCCGGCCGAACTGCTGCCGCTCTTTGGTGTAGGCGACGGTCAGTTCCAGACAGCGGGTGGCCGCGCCGACTTGTTCGGCGGCCAGCAGGATCGCCGCCGCGTCGGCGAGCCCGGGATCGGCGCCGATCGGCGTGGTGCTGACCGGAGTCAGCCGGGCCAGCCGTCGGGTCGGATCCATCGCAGCGACGGGTTGGGCGCTGAACTCGGTCCACCGCTCGAGTTTGCCGTCGACGGCCTCGATCACGATATCGGCAGCGTCGCCGTTGATCACATAGTCGCGGTCGAACACCGCCGCGCCGATCATCGCGCCCTCGGCCAGCGACCCGAGCGTGTCCGTGTCGGGTTCGTCGGCGGCCAGTAGTGCGAGTTCGGCCAGTGTGGTGCCGAGCAGCGGGCTGGGCACCAGGTTCTTACCGAGTTCCTCGACGACGACGGCCGCATCGCCGAGGGTGCCGCCGGCGCCGCCGAATTCCTCGGGCACGATCAGCGCGGCGGCGCCGACCTGTTCGCACAACAGTCGCCACAGCGATTCGTCATAGCCGCGTTCGGATTCCATCGCCGCGCGGACGGCCGCTGGGGACGCGTGCTTGCCCACCAAGGCCGCGACGGTCTCACGCAGCAATTCCCGCTCGTTGGTCACAGCGCCTCCAGAACCCTTCGCCGGTGGGTGGCCGGGTCGCCCCAGGCCGGTCGCAGCGCCTGTACCCGCAGCAGCCACAGCGACAGGTCGTGCTCGGCGGTGAAGCCGATCGCGCCGTGGGTCTGCAACGCCGACCGCGCCGCCAGCAGGGCAGCGTCCGATGCGGAAGCCTTGGCGGCGCTGACATCTCGCGCGGTGTCAGGAGCTGCATCGGCCAGCGACAGCGCGGCGCCGTACACCAGCGGGCGAGTCAACTCGAGCGCGACGTGAACGTCGGCCAGCTTGTGCTTGATCGCCTGATACGAGCCGATGGCGCGGCCGAACTGGGTACGCTGCTTGGCGTAATCGACCGCGGCGTCCAGTAGTGCCTGGCCGGCTCCGAGCAGTTGAGCAGCGGTGGCCAGCGCGCCGAGTTCGTAGGCGCGCGGCACGTCGGCCTGCCAGTGCGCATCGGTGGCCTTGACGGCGAACAGCTTTCGGCTGGGGTCGACTGACTCGTGCTGCTCGGCGGCCCTCGCTTCGCTGACCGTTCCGTCCGGGTCGGCGAGCAGGGTCAGGCCGGCGGTATCGGCGTCGACGGCGCGCGGCACGTGTGGAGGAAGGGCGACCGTGGCGATCAGATCACCCGACGCGAGCGCCGCGCTGCGTTCGTCGTCGGCGAGCAAAACCGGTGCTACCGCAATCGATTCGGTCACCGGACCAGGCACCCCCCAGCGGCCGAGTCGTTCCAGCGCGACGACGAGATCGGCCGGGTGGGCCTCGACGCCGTCGAACCGCTCTGACACGGCCAGCGCGGTGACGCCGAGGTCGGCCAGTAGCCCCCATACTTTGCGACCCGGCCCGGTGTCGCCGCGCGCCCAGGCGCGCACCGCACCCGGTATATCGGCGGCGGCCAGCGCCGCGTCGATGCTGGCGGCGAAGTCACGCTGCTGCTCGTCGAGATCAAATCTCATTTGGCTTTCTCCCGGGGCAGTCCCAGCAGCCGCTCGGCGATGATGTTGCGCTGGATCTCGTTGGTACCTGCATAGATCGGACCACCAAGGGCGAACAGCAGTCCGTCGGTCCAGGCATCCGCAAGTTCGCCGTCGGCGCCGCGGATCTCCAGCGCCGTCTGGTGTAGCGCCACGTCCAGGTCTGACCAGAACACCTTGGTCACCGACGACTCGGCACCCAGTTCACCGCCGCCCGCCAGTCGGGTCACGGTGCCGAAGGTGTGCAGGCGATAGGCCTGCGCCTTGATCCAGGCATCGGCAACCTCATCTCCGAACGGACTGTCTCCCTTGGACTTCCACACTTGGGCAAGGCGCTCGGCCGACGCCAGGAATCGGGCCGGGCTGCGCAGCGACATACCGCGTTCGTTGCTCGACGTACTCATCGCGGCCCGCCACCCGTCGTTCACTGCGCCGATCACGTCGGCGTCGGGCACAAAGACGTCGTCGAGGAAGATCTCACCGAACCCGGTGTCGCCGCCGAGCTGAGCGATCGGCCGGACGGTGATGCCATCGGCCTTCAGGTCGAACATGACGTAGGTCAAGCCGCTATGCCGCTGCGCCTCGGGATCGGAGCGGAACAACCCGAAAGCTCTGTCGCCAAAGGGCGCTCGCGAGCTCCAGATCTTTTGACCGTTGAGCAGCCAGCCGCCGTCGGTACGCGTCGCGGTCGAGCGCAGTGAAGCCAGGTCGCTACCGGCCTCCGGCTCCGACCAGGCCTGCGCCCAGATCTCCTCGCCGCTGGCCATTTTCGGCAGGATTCGATCCAACTGCTCTTCGGTGCCGTGTGAGAACAGCGTCGGCGCCAGCATCGAGGTGCCGTTGGCGCTGGCCCGCCCCGGCGCTCCGGCGCGGAAGTACTCCTCCTCGTAGACCACCCACTCCAACAAGCTCGCGTCCCGGCCGCCGTACTTCTCCGGCCAGGTGATCACCGAAAGTCCGGCGTCGAAAAGCACCTTGTCCCAATCACGATGCTGCTCGAAACCCGCGGCCGTGTCGTAGGAATGTGTGGGAAACGCATGCCGGTGCGACGAGAAGAACTCGCGCACCTCCCGCTGGAACGCCAGCGTCGCGTCGTCGAATTGCAGATCCATTACGCCATCTCTCGCAGTAGCGGTTTGACCACCTTGCCGCCCGCGTTGCGGGGCAGCGCCTCGACAAACCTCACCGAACGTGGGGCTTTGAAGTTCGCCAAATATTCGCGGGTGTAGTCGATCACCGATTTTTCGTCGAGCCCCGAATCGGCCCGCGTCACCAGAAAGGCTCGGCCGACTTCGCCTAGTCGCTCGTCGGGAACACCGATCACCGCGCAGTCCACCACACCGTCGAGGCGCGTCAAGACTTGTTCGATCTCGGCGGGGTAGACGTTGAACCCGCCGCAGATGTACATGTCCTTGAGCCGGTCGGTGATCGCGAGATTGCCGGCGGCATCAAGCTTTCCGATGTCTCCGGTGTGTAGCCAGCCGTCGGCGTCGATCGCCGCGGCGGTGGCGTCCGGGTCGTCGAGATAGCCGAGCATCACGTTGGGCCCACGCAGGAGCACCTCACCGGTCGCCTCCTCGATCCGCACCTCGAAATGGGCAATGGGCCGCCCGCAGGTGGTGGAAACCGTGACCGCGTCGTCGTCGGGGCGGCACATGGTGCCCATCCCGTTGGACTCGGTCAGACCGTAGGCGGTCAGCACGATGTCGAAGTCGAGTTCGTTCTGCATCCGCTCGATCAGCACCACCGGTACCGTCGCGGCGCCGGTGACCGCGAATCGCAGTGAGCTCAGGTCGTAGTTGCCGCGCGAAGGATGGTCGAGCAGCGTCTGGTAGATCGTCGGCGGCCCGGGCAGCACGGTGATTCGATGTTCGGCGACCGTGCGCAAGGCCTGCTCGGCGTCGAAGGTCAACTGGGGGATCAGGGTGGCGCCGGTCTGCAGGCACGCCAGGATTCCGGCCTTGTAGCCGAAGTTGTGGAAAAACGGGTTGATGCACAGGTAGCGGTCGTCGCTGGTGATTGCGCCGATGGCCGCCCACGCCGCGGACCCGTTCAGCGACTGCCGGTGTGCGCACAGCACGCCTTTGCTGCGGCCGGTGGTGCCGGAGGTGAACAAGATGTCGGACAGGTCGTCGGGCCGGACCGCCGAGGCCCGGGCATCGGCGGCCGCCACATCGCACCCACGGCCGATGAACGCGTCCCACGTCCCGTCGTCGGCATCCACGGGCACCTGCACGATGTGCCGCAGCTGCGGCAGCGTCGAGCGGTCGAGGTCGCCGACTCGGTGGGCCCCGAGGAATTGCCCCATCGCCACCAACAGCGGGGCGCCGGTGCGGGCCAGGATGTCGGTGGCCTCGGCCGCGGTGTAGCGGGTGTTCAGCGGTACCACTACGGCCCCGGCGTAGTGCGCGGCCAGGCAGGCGACCACCCAGTGCCAGGTATTCGGCGACCAGAGCGCGACCCGGTCGCCGGGGTTCACGCCGAGACTGATCATGGCTGCCGCGGCACGACGCACCTCGTCGCGTAGTACGGCGAAAGTGAGGGTCCGATCCGCGGTGACCAGCGCGTCGTGGTCGGGCAGTTCGCCTGCGGTGTGCTCCAACGCCGCAGGAATGGTCTGCGGGTGGCTCGACATCGAACTCCTCAGTGCTGATTGCTAGCGCCGGGCTAACAAGCAAGTGCTTGGTAGGTTAGCCTACTAGGGTGCAAGGCGTCGAGGAGTTCCGGGCCGAGGTCCGCGACTGGCTGGCCGAGAACCTGGTCGGCGAATTCGCTGCCCTCAAGGGGCTCGGCGGGCCGGGTCGTGAACACGAAGCGTTCGAAGAGCGGCGCGCCTGGAACCAGCATCTCGCCAAGGCCGGGCTGACGTGTCTAGGGTGGCCGGTCGAACACGGTGGCCGCGGCCTGTCGGTGGCGCACCGGGTCGCGTTCTACGAGGAATACGCGATCGCCAACGCGCCCGCCAAGATCAACCACTTCGGCGAGGAACTGCTGGGCCCGACGCTGATCGCGTTCGGCACGGCTGAACAGCAGCAGCGGTTCCTGCCGCGGATCCTCGATGTCACCGAACTGTGGTCGCAGGGCTACTCCGAGCCCGGCGCCGGCAGCGACCTGGCCAACGTGTCCACCACCGCGGTGCGCGACGGTGACCAGTGGGTGATCAACGGCCAGAAGGTGTGGACGTCGCTGGCGCACTGGGCGCAGTGGTGTTTCGTGGTCGCGCGGACCGAGAAGGGCTCGCAGCGCCACGCCGGGTTGTCGTACCTGCTGGTGCCGCTCGACCAGCCCGGCGTCGACGTCCGCCCGATCATCCAGCTGACTGGGGACTCCGAGTTCAACGAGGTGTTCTTTGACGACGCCCGCACCGATGCCGACCTGGTGGTCGGCGAGCCCGGTGACGGCTGGCGGGTCGCGATGGGAACGCTGACGTTCGAGCGCGGTGTCTCGACGCTAGGTCAGCAGATTGTCTACGCCCGCGAGCTCAGTGCCGTGGTCGATCTCGCCAAAAAGACTGGCGCGGCAGAGGATCCGCTGATCCGCGAACAGCTGACCCGCTCCTGGGCCGGCCTGCGGGCGATGCGGTCCTACGCGCTGGCGACGATGGACGTCGAACAACCCGGGCAAGATAACGTCTCGAAGTTGTTGTGGGCCAACTGGCATCGCGAGCTCGGCGAGATCGCGATGGACGTGCAGGGCAAGGCCGGCCTGGTGTTGCCGGGTGGTGACTTCGACGAGTGGCAGCGGCTGTATCTGTTCACCCGCGCCGACACCATCTACGGCGGCTCCAACGAGATTCAGCGCAACATCATCGCCGAGCGGGTGCTCGGCCTACCCAGGGAGGCTCGATGACGCTGGCCGTCGCGCCGAAAGAAGTTGCCGGACACGGGCTGCTGAAGGACAAGGTCGTGGTCGTCACGGCTGCGGCCGGCACCGGAATCGGCTCGGCCACCGCCCGGCGGGCGCTGGTGGAAGGTGCTCACGTCGTCGTCTCCGACCACCACGAACGACGGCTCGGCGAGACCCGCGACGAACTGACCGCGCTCGGTCTCGGCCGGGTGGAGAGCGTGGTCTGCGATGTCACCTCCACCGCGCAGGTCGACGCGCTGATCGCCTCCACCACAGCACGACTGGGCCGCCTCGACGTGCTGGTCAACAACGCCGGTCTGGGCGGCCAGACGCCGGTCGTCGACATGACCGATGACGAGTGGGACCGCGTTTTGAACGTCACCCTGACCTCGGTGCTGCGCAGCACGCGGGCGGCGTTGCGGTATTTCCGCGACGCGGACCACGGCGGCGTCATCGTCAACAACGCCAGCGTGCTGGGCTGGCGCGCCCAGCACTCGCAGTCTCACTATGCCGCGGCCAAGGCCGGTGTGATGGCATTGACCCGTTGCAGCGCAATCGAAGCCGTCGACTACGGGGTGCGGATCAACGCGGTGTCGCCGAGTATCGCGCGGCACAAGTTCCTCGACAAGACCAGCTCGAGCGAACTGCTCGACCAGCTGTCGGCCGACGAGGCATTCGGCCGGGCCGCCGAGCCGTGGGAAATCGCTTCGACTATCGCGTTCCTGGCCAGCGACTACTCGAGTTACCTTACTGGAGAAGTGATTTCGGTGTCGAGTCAGCACCCATGAGCGAGCCTCCGAACAGTCGGCGCGACGAGTTGCTGGAACTCGCCGCGACGATGTTCGCCGAGCGCGGATTGCGCGCCACCACCGTGCGCGACATCGCCGACAGTGCCGGCATCCTGTCCGGCAGCCTGTACCACCACTTCTCCTCCAAAGAAGAGATGGTCGATGAGGTCCTGCGCAATTTCATGGACTGGCTTTTCGCCCGCTACCAGGAAATTGTTGATAACCAACCGAATTCGCTGGAACGGCTCAAGGGTCTGTTCATGGCGTCGTTCGACGCCATCGAGCATCGGCACGCCCAGGTGGTCATCTATCAAGACGAGGCCAAGCGACTGCTGCCGCAGCCGCGGTTCTCCTATCTCGAGGACCTGAACAAACGTCAGCGCAAGATGTGGGTCGACGTGCTGCACCAGGGCATCGAAGAGGGCTACTTGCGCCCCGATCTCGACGTCGACTTGGTGTACCGCTTCATCCGTGACACCACGTGGGTGTCGGTGCGCTGGTATTCCCCCGGCGGACCGCTCACCGCGCAACAGGTGGGGCAGCAATATCTCGCCATCGTCCTCGGCGGAATTACCAGAGAAAGAAGTGTTGAGCATGGCCTCCATTAATCAGGCATACGTCATTGACGCCGTACGAACCGCAGTGGGCAAGCGCAACGGTTCACTGGCCGGGGTGCATCCGGTCGACCTGGGCGCGCTCGGCTGGCGCGGACTGCTCGACCGGGTCGACATCGACCCCGCTGCCGTCGACGACGTGATCGCCGGCTGTGTCGATGCCATCGGCGGGCAGGCCGGCAACATCGCCCGGCTCTCCTGGCTGGCGGCCGGCTATCCCGAAGAGGTTCCCGGTGTCACCGTGGACCGGCAGTGTGGTTCCAGCCAGCAGGCCATTTCCTTTGGCGCACAAGCCATCATGGCGGGCACCGCGGACGTCATCGTGGCCGGCGGCGTGCAGAACATGAGCCAGATCCCGATTTCATCGGCGATGATCGTGGGCGAGCAGTTCGGGTTCACGTCGCCGACCAATGAGTCCAAGCAGTGGCTGCACCGCTACGGCGACCAGGAGATCTCGCAGTTCCGTGGCTCGGAAATGATCGCCGAGAAATGGAACCTGTCGCGCGAGGAGATGGAGCAGTACGCGCTGACCAGCCACGACCGTGCGTTCACCGCGATCCGCGGCGGCCACTTCGACAACGAGATCATTGCCGTCGAAACCGAATCCGGTGCGTTCCGGGTCGACGAAGGCCCGCGTGAATCGTCGCCGGAGAAGCTGGCCGGCTTGAAGCCCTTGGTCGAAGGAGGCCGACTGACCGCCGCGATGGCCAGTCAGATTTGCGACGGTGCCAGCGCCGTGCTGTTGGCTTCCGAGCGAGCGGTCAAGGACCACAACCTCACGCCGCGGGCGCGCATCCACCACATCAGCGCCCGCGCCGCGGACCCGGTTTTCATGCTCACCGGGCCGATCCCGGCCACCCGCTACGCGCTGGAGAAGACCGGTCTGTCCATCGACGACATCGACACCGTCGAGATCAACGAGGCATTCGCGCCGGTGGTGATGGCCTGGCTCAAGGAGATCAAGGCCGACCCGGAGAAGGTCAACCCCAACGGCGGCGCGATCGCACTGGGTCACCCGTTGGGTGCAACTGGGGCAAAGCTTTTCACCACCATGCTCAATCAACTCGAGCGCACCGGCGGCCGTTACGGCCTGCAGACGATGTGCGAGGGCGGCGGCACCGCCAACGTCACGATCATCGAGCGGCTGTAGCTCAGTCGATGTGCCCGGGCGGGTCGGCCATACCGGGCCCGATTGTTTCGCAGCTCTTTTCGGGTATCAGGAATGAGCTGGCGCCCTGGTATGACAGGTGAGTCGTCATTACACAACGCTGCCAGGTGCCGTCGGATTGGATGGGTCCGTCGCACTTGTTGATCACGCCAGGGGCAGAGATGCATCCGGCGCGGGCCGGCGGGCCGAGTCGACCAGAACTCCAGCCATCAGCAGGACCGCACATCCTCCGACGATGCAGCGCTTCATGGTTGCCTCCCGTCCACCACGTGACGTTACCGCCTGGCCAGGCCGCCGTTGCCGGTTCCGGCGTCGATTTACGGTTGCCGAACGTGTAACCAGTGCTACTCGAGAGCGGGATTTTCGCACTGGTTACACGTTCGGCGCGAGATCCCGGCGATGATGTCTTCGACGTCGATGCGGACGTGGCCAGAATGGGCGAACCGATTCCGCCGATGTTCTGGTTCCGCGACCCGACCGGGCACACCCTGATGGTCGTCGAGGCTCAGCTACTCCACGAAGGCCGTCGCGGCCTGTAGGTGCTTGACGGCGTCGGAGACGATCGCGTCGATCAATTCCGCGCAGGACGGCAGGTCCTCGACGATGCCGGCCACCTGGCCGGACGCCAGCACCCCGGCGTCGGTGTTGCCCTCGACCAGGCCGGCTTTGAGCAGCATCGGCGTGTTGGCCGCCATCAGCACCTGCGACCAGGTCAGCTGCTTACCGTGCCGCATCGCCAGGCCGTCGCGAATCATCGACGCCCAAGTCATCTGCGACATCTTCTTGAACTTGCCGGCGTTACGCACCGCCGCGGCGAAACCCCTTGCCCGCGAGCCGCTTTCCAGCTTCTCGACCAAGCCGGTGCGCAATACCCGGTGCGGCATGCCGTCGACGCGGGTGGTGACGACGGTGCCGTCGAGTGCGGACTGCAGGTAACGCTGCTTGACCGCGTCGGGCACGGTGGAATCCGAGGTGAGCAGGAACCGGGTGCCCATAGCCACCCCGGCCGCCCCATACGACAGCGCTGCGGCCAGGCCGCGGCCGTCGAAGAACCCGCCCGCGGCGATCACCGGAATGCTCACGGCGTCGAGCACCGAGGGCAGCAGCAGTGTCGTAGCTATCGGCCCGGTGTGCCCGCCGCCTTCGCCGCCTTGGACGATCACCGCGTCGGCGCCCCAGGAGGCCACCTTGCGGGCGTGCTTGGCCAGGCCGACCGACGGAATCACCACGGA
>NZ_JBYCLD010000062.1:0-8196 GCF_057473725.1 Mycobacterium sp. TH-M11
TCAGGAGGACCCTCCATGCCCGGGCGCGGGCCGAAATCGACTATTGCCGTGATCACCGTCGCCGGCCCCATCGTGAATGGCCGCGGCGGTTCACGGCTGCCGTTGGGATCGCCCAACGCCGGTGCCGACACCATCGCCGCGGCACTGCGCGCTGCCGCACACGACGATTCGGTGTCGGCGATCGTCTTGCGGGTCGACTCGCCGGGTGGCTCGGTCACGGCATCGGAAACCATCTGGCGGGAAGTGAAGAAGGCTCGTGAGCGCGGAAAGCCCGTCGTCGCGTCGATGGGTTCGGTTGCCGCATCCGGGGGCTACTACGTCTCGATGGGCGCCGACGCGATTGTGGCCAACCCCGGGACGATCACCGGTTCGATTGGGGTGGTGACGGGCAAGCTGATCGCCCGCGACCTCAAACAGCGGCTGGGTGTCGGCTCAGATGCCCTGCGCACCAACGCCAATGCCGACGCATGGTCGATCAATGCGCCGTTCACCCCGGAGCAGCAGGCGCAGGTCGAGGCCGAGGCGGATCTGTTCTACACCGACTTCGTCGAGCGCGTCGCCGACGGCCGCAACTTGAGTGTCGACGCGGTCGACGCGGTGGCCCGAGGTCGGGTGTGGACCGGCGCCGACGCCCTCGACCACGGCCTGGTCGACGAGCTCGGCGGCCTGCGCACCGCGATACGCAAGGCCAAGGTGCTGGCGGGTCTCGACGAAGACGCCAAGGTTCGCCTGGTCGGCTACCCGGGTTCGTCGGTATGGGACTACCTGCGGCCACGACCGTCGTCCCAGCCCGCGGCGGCCTCGTTGCCGGACGCGTTGGGCGCGTTGATCGTTCAGTCCGTAGTCGGCATCGTCGAGCAGGCTGAGCGATCGCTGGCCGGCGCCAGCGTGCTGTGGTTGGGGGAGTCGCGCTTTTAACCTCGCAGCGTTCCGCTGATGTAGATGATCTCGCCCAGCGGATCGTCATTCTCCGGGGTGGGGACGGCCCGTCCATTGTTACGGAACAAGTCTTCGCGAGAGATGTCGGTGACGTCCCACGACTTGCCGCGCAGGTATTCCGCGACATGGCTGCGTTGGCCGCTGTAGATCAGCGAGGGCATGTCGATGTCGACGCCCTGCTCACGAAGCGGGGCAGCCATTTCGCGGGCCCGGTCTTCGTCGAAATCGATGATCCCCGGCACATATTCGGTTGCGACCGTGCTGCCCGGTGTGCTCAACGCGGTGATGTTGTCGAACAGCCGGTCCTGAGCTTCTGGCGGCAGGTAGATCAACAATCCCTCGGCCAGCCACGCGGTCGGTGCGCCGATGTCCAGCCCCGCCGCGCGCAGCGCCGCCGGCCAGTCGTAGCGCAAGTCGATCGCGACCGTGCGACGCGTCGCGGTGGGTTCGGCGCCGAGACCGGCGAGTGTGCGCGTCTTGAACTCGATCACCTGCGGCTGGTCGATCTCGTAGACGGTGGTCCCGTCGGGCCAGGGCAGTCGGTAAGCGCGGGCGTCCAGACCCGAGGCCAGGATCACCACCTGCCGTACGCCCGACGCGACCGCGGCAAGGAGGTAGTCGTCGAAGAACTTGGTGCGCAGTCCCATTCCGTCGACGATGGCCTGCATCCGTTCCGGCGACGAATTCGGGAACAGCGAGACATCGACGTCTCCGTCGATCATCTTGACGAAGAAATCCAGCCCGACGGCTCGGACCAGCGGCTCGGCGAACGGATCGTTGATCAAGGGCCGAGCATCCCTGGTCGCCATCGCGCGACCCGCGGCGACCATGGTCGCGGTGGCGCCGACGCTGGAGGCCAAGTCCCAGCTGTCGTCGTCGGTGCGCGTCATTTCAGCGTCGCATTGACGTAGCTCATCTCGCCGAACACCGCCATCGTCGACTCCTCGGGGAATTCAAAACCGTTGCGGGCGTATAGCTCTTTGGCCGGGTGCGCGTCCACCTGCCAGCCGTGCGTGGTGAGGTAGTCGGCGACGACGGCGCGGTCGCCGACATAGAACAGGTCTTCGGCGTCGAGGTGGAAGCCGAAGCTGCGCCAGCGCTCGCTGATCTGTTTGAGGCGGTCACTGGTGAAGGCATTCGGATCGGGAACGTGTTCGGTGGCGAGCTGGCTACCTGGTGCGCTGAGCGCGGTGATGTTGTCGAACAACCGATCCTGCGCGTCGGCCGGCAGATAGGGCAACAGGCCCTCGGCGCTCCATGCGGTGGGTTGGCTGGCGTCGAAACCCTTGGCGCGCAGCGCGGCCGGCCAGTCGTCGCGCAGATCGATGGCGACTGTCCGCAGTTCCGCGGTCGGCGCGGCACCGAGGCCGGCCAGGGTGCTGGTCTTGAACTCGATCACTTCGGGCTGGTCGATCTCGTAGACCACCACGCCGTCGCCCCACGGCAGCCGATAGCCGCGGGTGTCCAGACCCGAAGCCAGGATCACCGCCTGCTTGATACCCGATACGGCGGCACTGGTGAAAAAGTCGTCGAAAAACCTTGTGCGTACCGCCATTTGCTCGGTCCGCGTCTTGCGATTCAGCATCGGGTCGTCCTCGAGGCTGAGATCACCGTCCAGGAGGCGAACGAACGGCGCCAGGCCTACCGCACGCACCAGCGGCTCGGCAAACGGATCGTCGAGCAGCGGTTCGGGCCCGCGCGAGGCCATCGCGCGCGAGGTCGCCACCATGGTGGCGGTGGCCCCGACGCTGGAGGCCAGGTCCCAGCTGTCGTCGTGGGTGCGTGGCATTGAGAGCTCCTATTTCTTGTCGGTCAGCGTGCCGCTGACATAGAGACGGTCGGCGAACGGCAGGTCGTCTTCGGTAAGCGGGGCAAGACCATTGGCGGAGAACAACTCTCGGATGGTGCGGCCGCTCATCTGCCACCCGTGATCGGACAGATACGGCGAGGCCTCATTGCGTTCGCCGAAGTAGATCAGTTGCGTCATGTCGAGGTCGAGCCCGTGTTTACTCCAGCGTTGTGACACGGTCCGCATCCGGTCCTTGACCCGCTCCTCGTGGTCCTTGCCGCGGGTGGGCCCACTCTCGGTGGCGATCCGGCTGCCGGGTGCGCTGAGCTCAGTGATGTTGTCCAGCAGCCGATCCTGGGCTTCGGGCGGCAGGTAGCCCAGTAAACCCTCGGCACTCCACGCGCTGGGTTGAGCGGGGTCGAAGCCGGCGGCACGCAACGCGGCCGGCCAGTCCTCGCGAAGGTCGACAGCGACCGCGCGACGGTGTGCGGTGGGCCGGGCTCCGAGTTCGGCCAGGGTGCGCGACTTGAACTCGACGACCTGCGGCTGGTCGATCTCATACACCGTGGTGCCGGCCGGCCAGGGTAGCCGGTAGGCCCGCGCGTCCAGGCCGGAAGCCAGGATCACCGCCTGCTTGATGCCCGCATTGGTCGCCTCGATGAAGAACTCGTCGAAGAATTTCGTGCGGACTGCCATGTTGTCGGTCATCCGCTGCGCACCGGCCGGCGCACCGTCGTTGTCGTCCTCGAGGTCGGCGGGGGACAGCTCTCCGGTGGCCAATCTGGTGAACAGATCGAGACCGACCGCTCGAACCAGGGGCTCGGCGTACGGATCGTTGATCAGCGGTCGGTCGGCTTTGCTGGCCATCGCGCGGGCCGCGGCGACCATGGTGGCGGTCGCGCCGACGCTTGATGCTAGGTCCCAGGTGTCGTCGTCGGTGCGTGCCATTGCGATCCCTCCGCCGGAAAACCAGGTGATTACTTAGCCAATATAACAAGGCTACCACGCGCCCGAGTGGCCTCGTGCGCTGGCATATTTCTGCAACGCACGTCGATCGCGGTCATTCCCGTGTCGCGCCTCGATAGAACGCGAGGTGTCCGAGGACGGGGTGTTGCCGGACGCATGGCATGTCGCCCCGCGACTACATCGGGCTGACGCGAAGGTAGATGCAGACGCCGCCGAAGTCGGAGCGCCAGATCCCAGCGGTTGCGGTCGTCTGAACAGTTCCTAGCGGCGAGTTGCGATGACGGACACGATGTTGCGGAATGCGGCGAGCGCGTCGTCACCGGGGAAGTCGCGGCCGTATTCGCCGAACAGGTCGCGGCGGTTGCGCGCATGCACAGCCCAGCCGCGGTCGGTGAGGTAGTCGGCGACGTTGTTGCGGTCGCCGTCGTAGAACAGCCCCGATAGGTCGACGTCGCAGCCGATGTTGGCCCACCGGTCGCTCATCGCCTTGCCGCGCTCGGCCATCGACAACCCGTTGTCCGGGTGGTACTCGGTGGCGATTTGACTGCCGGGCGCGCTGAGCGCGGTGATGTGGTCGAAGAGCCGGTCTTGGGCTTCTGGCGGCAGGTACATCAGCAGTCCCTCGGCGCTCCAGGCCGACGGCCGGTTCGGGTCGAAGCCACTCGCACACAATGCGGCCGGCCAGTCCTCGCGCAGGTCGATGCTGACCGTGCGGCGCTGGGCCGTCGGTTCGGCGCTCAGGGCCGCCATCGTCTCGGTCTTGAACCGCACAACCTCGGGTTGATCGACTTCGTAGACGATGCTGCCGTCGGGCCAGCTCAGCCGGTAGGCCCGCGAGTCCAAACCGGCTGCCAGAATCACCGACTGACGAATGCCCGCTGCCGCCGCGCCGAGAAAGAAGTCGTCGAAGAATTTGGTGCGCACTGCGAGCGAGTCGGTCTCGGTTTGCAGTTCGCCTGCGCCGTTGTCGCCCGCCTGGCCCGGGTCGATGTCGCCGTCGACCACGCGGGTGAAGAATTCGATGCCCACCGCGCGCACCAGGGGGGCGGCGTACGGGTCGCTGATGAGGGGGTCGGCGTCCTCGGTGGCCAGCGCCCGGGCCGCCGCCACCATCGTCGCGGTGGCGCCCACGCTGGAAGCCAGATCCCACGTGTCGGTATCGCTGCGCGTCATCGTCCACCTTTCCGTTCACATTCGGCTGTCAACATTTGATACTTAGCCAAGGTAAAGAGCCAAGGAAACTCTACGCCTTGTTGTTGTGCGCGGTCTGGGAGCGCTGCTGCCCACCGCAGCCGACCCTTGGCAGGCAGGCGCTTCACCCGCTGTTAGTCTCGTAGACTGTCCGACGCGCGCTGGAACACGTCCTGCCTGCATGTGCTTGGCGCGCGACGCAGGACCACGAGACCGTTTTACGACAGTCCGGCTGGATGCACCAGCCAGTAGGCACGCCGCGACCAGAGACCGGCTGCGCAGGAGGAAGAGTGCTTTCGGCTTTCATCTCATCGCTGCGAACAGCCGACCTCAGACGCAAGATCCTGATCACGCTGGGCATCGTGATGCTGTACCGGCTGGGCGCGACGGTGCCGTCGCCCGGCGTCAACTACCCCAACGTGCAAAAGTGTCTCGCGCAGATCAGTGGCGGCGAGTCGGCGCAGATCTACTCGCTGATCAACCTGTTCTCCGGCGGGGCGCTGCTACAGCTGACCGTGTTCGCGGTCGGCGTGATGCCCTACATCACCGCGAGCATCATCGTGCAGCTGCTGACAGTGGTCATCCCCAGGTTCGAGGAGCTGCGCAAAGAAGGTCAGTCCGGTCAGGCCAAGATGACGCAGTACACCCGTTATCTGGCAATCGCGCTGGCCATCCTGCAGGCCACCAGCATCGTGGCGCTGGCCGCCAACGGCGGCCTGCTGCAGGGCTGCAGCTTGGACATCATCGCCAACCAGAGCATCTTCACCCTGGTCGTCATCGTGCTGGTGATGACGGCGGGTGCGGCGCTGGTGATGTGGATGGGCGAGCTGGTCACCGAGCGCGGCATCGGTAATGGCATGTCGCTGCTGATCTTCGCCGGCATCGCCGCCCGGATACCCGGTGAAGGCAAGAGCATTCTGGACAGCCGCGGCGGGGTGGTACTGGCCACGGTCTGCGTGGCCGCGCTGATCATCGTGGTCGGCGTGGTGTTCGTCGAGCAGGGCCAGCGCCGGATTCCGGTGCAGTACGCCAAGCGCATGGTGGGCCGGCGAATGTATGGCGGCACCTCGACGTATCTGCCGCTGAAGGTCAACCAGGCCGGCGTCATCCCGGTGATCTTCGCGTCGTCGCTGATCTATATTCCGCATCTGATCACCCAGCTGATCCGCAGCGGCAGCGGCGGCATGGGCAACAGTTGGTGGGACAAGTTCGTCAGCAACTATTTGTCGAACCCCGGAAGCCCGGTCTACATCGGGATCTATTTCAGCCTGATCATCTTCTTCACCTACTTCTACGTCTCGATCACGTTCAACCCCGACGAGCGTGCCGACGAGATGAAGAAATTCGGCGGGTTCATTCCCGGTATCCGCCCGGGCAAGCCGACCGCCGACTATCTGCGGTACGTGTTGAGCCGGATCACCTTGCCTGGTTCGATCTATCTGGGTCTGATCGCGGTGCTGCCGAACCTGTTCCTTCAAATCGGTAGTTCCGGGCCTGTTCAGAACCTGCCGTTCGGTGGTACCGCGGTGCTGATCGCCATCGGTGTCGCGTTGGATACCGTCAAGCAGATCGAGAGTCAGCTCATGCAACGCAATTACGAAGGGTTCCTGAAGTGAGAGTCGTGTTGCTGGGGCCGCCCGGAGCGGGTAAGGGCACGCAGGCCGTCAAGCTGGCGGAGAAGCTCGAGCTTCCACACCTGTCCACCGGAGATCTCTTTCGGGAGAACATCGGCAACGGGACTGAGCTGGGGCTGAAGGCCAAGCGCTACCTCGACGCCGGCGATCTGGTGCCCTCGGAGCTGACCAACGAGATGGTCGACGACCGGCTCAGCAAACCCGACACCGACGCCGGTTTCATCCTGGACGGCTACCCGCGCTCGGTCGCGCAGGCCAAGGCGCTGCACGACATGCTGGAGCGCCGCGGAACCGGACTTGACATGGTGTTGGAGTTCCGGGTGCCCGAGGATGTGCTGTTCGAGCGACTCAAGGCGCGCGGGCGCGCTGATGACACCGACGATGTGATCCACAACCGGATGAACATCTACCGCGACGAGACCGCGCCGCTGATCGAGTACTACAGCAGCGAGCTGAAGACCGTCGACGCCGTCGGCTCCGTCGACGAGGTGTTTGCGCGGGCCCTGCAGGCCCTCGGAAAGTAACGGTGATCAGCCTGGCCGGCCTGCGCAGTCGCAAGGTGGTGCCCCAGCGCAGTGCGGCCGAACTCGACGCGATGGCCGCAGCGGGCGCCGTGGTCGCCGCCGCGTTGGCTGCGGCGCGTGAAGCCGCGGTCCCGGGAGCGACGACGCACGACCTCGACCAGATCGCCGAGTCGGTGATCCGCGACGCCGGTGCCACCCCGTCCTTTCTCGGCTACCACGGCTACCCGGCCTCGATCTGCTCGTCGGTCAACGACCGCGTCGTGCACGGCATCCCCTCGGCAGCCGACCAACTGGCGGCCGGCGACCTGGTCTCGGTCGACTGCGGTGCGATTTTGGACGGCTGGCACGGCGACGCCGCGATCACCTTCGGTGTCGGCGCACTCATTCCCGACGACGAAGCGCTCTCCCACGCCACCAAGGCGTCCATGGAAGCGGGGATCGCGGCGATGGTTCCCGGGAACCGCCTCACCGACGTCTCGCACGCCATCGAAACCGCCACCCATGCGGCAGAGGTCCGTTATGGCCGCACCTTCGGGATCGTCGAGGGCTACGGCGGGCACGGTATCGGTCGGCAGATGCACATGGACCCATTTCTGCCCAACGAAGGCGCCCCCGGTCGCGGCCCACTGCTGGCCGAGGGATCGGTGCTGGCCATCGAGCCGATGCTGACGCTGGGCACTCGCAAGACCGTGGTGCTCGACGACGAATGGACGGTGGTCACCACCGACGGGTCGCGGGCCGCGCACTGGGAGCACACGGTCGCCGTCACCGACGATGGGCCCCGCATCCTGACTCTCGGCTGACCTTTGCAGATCGTTGCCGCCGACAGCGGACAGGTGCTCGCTGTGAGACGGTCACGCTCACCCGGTGTGGCTGACGGTGTCGAAGCAGACGTCATCTGCGCGTGGCATTCCGTGCAACGTGCGAAGGACCTCGTCGGTGTCGTGCCGGTCGGTTCACGGTGCCCGGGTGCGGGTGGACCAAAGCGAGCAACCTGGTGCTGGCGTGTCGGGCTGGCCGTCCGGTTGCCGCTTTCTGTCTGCCCCTGCTGGCGTCGAGTGTGCGCTGACGGCGTCGAGTGTGGACCGGGGGCGGGCTTTCCGCGAATTTACCCCCCCCGACGCACACAAGACGCCCCGGAGGCCCACACGCT
>NZ_JBYCLD010000063.1:0-7918 GCF_057473725.1 Mycobacterium sp. TH-M11
GTCGCCGACATCGTCCGGCACGCCCGCACCTCCAAGCGCACGTTCTACGACCAGTTCGCCAGCAAGGAGCAGTGTTTCCACGAGTTGCTACATGCCAGCGTGGCACGACTCAGTGCGCAGATAAGCGCCGCAGTCGATCCAAAAGCCCACTGGCAGAGCCAAATCCGTCAGGCCGTCGAGGCCTACGTCAGCTATATCGAGTCGACGCCGGCGCTGACGCTGGCCTGGATCCGTGAACTCCCGGCACCCGACGCCGCGGCGCGGCCATCGCAGCGCCGCAACACCGAACTGCTGACCCGCGTACTGGTGGACCTGAGCAACAACCCGGCCATGCGCAACGCCGGCCTGCCACCCCTGACCCATGCCAAAGCGGTGATCCTGGTCGGCGGTTTGCGTGAACTGACAGCTCAGGTGGTCGAGGACGGACACAGCCCGCGCGAGATCGTCGATCCCGCCGTGCAGGTCGCGATCGCGCTGGTCGGCTACCGCTACTGATCGACGGTGTCGCGAAAGTGCAACTGCCGAAACGTTTCCCGAGTAGACCCGTCGGCAGTCGCACTCTCGCGAGGCGGTCGCGCTCAGGCCGCGACGAGTTCGCGTTCCGTCGACTTGACGTCGCTGCGGTTCTTCGGCGGCATGGCCAGCTTGACGATCTTGCGGACGACGGTGCCGAACTGCCTGGGCAGCGAACCAGCGTTGTAGGGGATGCCGTAGCGCTTGCAGATCGCCTGCACCTCGCCTGCGATCTCCGGGTAGCGGTGCGCCGGCATGTCCGGGAACAGGTGGTGCTCGATCTGGTGCGACAGATGGCCGGACAGGATGTGAAAGAGCCGGCCGCCGGTCAGGTTCGCCGAACCCAGCACCTGGCGGAAGTACCACATGCCGCGGGACTCGCCCTGCGTCTCCTCGATGGTGAATTCCTGTGTGCCGTCGGGGAAGTGGCCGCAGAAGATGATCATGTACGACCATACGTTGCGCATCAGGTTGGCGGTCAGGTTGCCGGTGAACACGAACGGGGCGAACGGGCCTGCCAACAGTGGGAAGGCGACATAATCCTTGAGTGTCTGCTTGCGGGTCTTGCGCCAGATCTCCTGCAGCACCTCGCGTTTGTCGGCTAGCCGAATCTCACCGGACGTGATGCGCTCGCTTTCCATCTCGTGTAGGGCGACGCCGTACTGGAACAGCACCATCAGCAGGAAGGCGTAGACCGGGTTGCCGAGGAAGTAGGGCCGCCACGGTTGGTCTTCGCTCATCCGCAGGATGCCGTAGCCGATGTCGCGGTCCATCCCGACGATGTTGGTGTGGGTGTGGTGCATGTAGTTGTGCGAGTGCCGCCACTGGTCGGCGGGGCAGGCGGTGTCCCATTCGAATTCCTGGCCGCGTATCGACGGGTCACGCATCCAGTCGTACTGGCCGTGCATGATGTTGTGGCCGATCTCCATGTTGTCGAGGATCTTCGAGATCCCCAGCATGGTGGTACCGGCCAGCCACGCCGGTGGCAGGATTCCGGCCATCAGCAACCCACGGCCACCGACTTCGAGGGCACGCTGCGTCTTGATGATCCGACGGATGTAGTCGGCGTCCCGCTGGCCGAGGTCGGCCATCACGCGCTCTTTGATCGCGTCGAGTTCGGCGCCGAACGCGTCGGCCTGTTCGGGCGTCAAGGTGATCTTGGTCTGATTCATATCGAGCCTCCTCATCTCTAGAGCGCAATGTCGACGTCGCCGACGGGGACGGACACACAGATCTGCACGTCCTCGTCGGGCGCGGTCGACACCGCACCGCTGGTCAGGTTGCGCACGACGCCGCTGGTCTTGCGGCGGGTGCAGGTGTGACAGATGCCCATCCGGCATCCGTTGGCAGGGCTCAATCCGGCCGACTCGGCTTGCTCGAGCAGCGGTCGCCCGTCGTCAACGACTTCAATCGCACTGTCTGCGAACGTGACTCGGCCCCCGGACGGCTTCGCCGGCAGATCGAGCGCGGGCGGAACGAAGCTCTCCGACTGCGCGTGGGCGCAGTGCTCGCGGACGGCGTCGACCAAAGCCGCGGGGCCGCAGACGAACACCGCGTCAGGCTGCGGCATGGCCGCCGCCAGGTGCTCGGCACCGAACCGGCCGTCGAGGTCGCCTCCGCGAGATCGGGTGTAGCCGTGCAGCACCCGAACGCCTGCCATCGCGGCCAACTCGTCGTAGTAGCAGGCCTCGGCGCGATTACGGGCGTAGTGCACGAACGCGATCTCGCCCGAGTGTCCTTCGTCGACCAGCGTGCGCAGCATCGCCAGGACTGGGGTGATGCCGCTGCCGCCGGAGACGAACAGGATGCGGCGGGGCCGTTGCGCCGGCAGGACGAAGTCGCCACCGACACCGGTCAGGCCTACCACCATCCCGCGGCGCGCGTGCTCGCGCAGGTAGGTCGAGACCAACCCGCCGTCGTGCTGGCCGATCGTCAACTCGAGCTGCGCGGCGCCTTCGGCGTTGGCCGGTGAGTAGCACCGGGTGTGCCGGCGGCCGTCGATCTCGACCGCGAGGTTGACGTACTGCCCCGCGCGCAATGGGTCGGGGGCGTCGGTGAACGCTTGATTCGGTGCCAGCACCAGGGTGACGCTGCGGGGGGTGTCGCGACGGACGTCGACGACCTTGGCGCGACCCTCCGCGCGTGTCCACGCGGGGTCGACGACCTCGGTGTACCGGTCGACGCCGTGCGGTCCGGTGAGCAGGTCGACCAGGTTGGAGCCCAGTACCCGCTGCTTCAAAGTTTGGGTGAACATGTGTATACGGTGCGCGCAGATACTGCAGTTCGTCAAGGGTTTCCCCAGGTCTGTGTTACGGTTCACACAGTGAACAGTCGTGTGCCTAGCTCACGACCGCACCGCTCGAGCCGGTCGCGTAGTCGTGAGGGACCGTCCCGCGAGGAGCGCAAGGAAGCAACTCGGCGGGCGATCGTGGCTGCCGCGCTCAAGCTTCTCGACGAACGCAGTTTCAGCGGCCTGAGCCTTCGTGAGGTCACCCGTGAGGCGGGTATCGTGCCCGGCGCGTTCTATCGCCACTTCGAATCGATGGAAGCGCTCGGGCTGGTCCTGATCGACGAGTCGTTCCGCACCCTGCGTGACATGCTGCGCGGCGCCCGGGCCGGCAAGTTGGACCCCAGCAGGGTGATCGAGTCCTCGGTCGAGATCGTCGTCGCCAGCGTCACCGAGCGCCGCGAGCACTGGCGCTTCATCGGCCGTGAACGATCCAGCGGCGTTACCGTGCTGCGGTACGCCATCCGCACCGAGTTCCGGCTCGTCACCTCCGAATTGGCCACCGACCTGGCCCGCTTCCCCGGCCTGAGCAGCTGGAGCACCGACGACCTCAACATTCTGGCGCAGCTGTTCGTGAACTCGATGATCGTGATCGCCGAAGCCCTGGAAGACGCGCAGACCCCCGACGCCATCGACGAGATCCGCCAAACCGCGGTCAAGCAGCTGCGGATGATCGTCATCGGGATCAACGGCTGGCGCAGCCAGCCTTAAGCATCCGCTAGCCCTGTTCATGGCGCGCGGGAGGCTTCGACCCGCACCTGTACACCGTGGAGTCAGTGCATTCCGCGCCGTCACCCGAAGAGGGAGTCGCCGTCCTCGGGGGCCCCGCTGACCTGACCACGATGGACGTGGGTGGGGCGTTCCTCGATCGGGTGGGCGTCCTCCAGCACATCGGGTTCCTCTTCGGCGAGGCGCTGGTCAAGGGATTCGCCCTCACGCTCTTCGCGCGCCGTCATCCCGAACTTGTTCGCCGCACTCCAATCGTCGGGCGGGGTGATGACCGCGTCGCCGTCGTCGTTGCGGATCTCGTCGGAATCAGTCGACTCGCTCGGATCCAGGGTTTCATCGGGCATGCCCCCTCGGTTCCCCGTGGCCTTCGGCGGCTAAACCCCGACCATGGCTCGTTGACTCTGCGGTGGGGGCGGCGGGCAACGGCGTGTCGCCGCCCTGTGCGCAGAGTCACCGTGACTTATCGCGGTGCCCGCCACATCGGCCACAGTGTCGGGCCGCCGTTGGGGATGACGAGCTCGCCCCTCACCTCGAAGCCGAATCGCTGGTAGTACGGCACGTTTGCGGCCTTGCTGGACTCCAGATACGCGGGGGCGTGTTCGGCGTCGACGCGGTCGAGACGGGACTGCATGAGCGCCTGGCCGTAACCTTGGCCGCGCACCGCCGGGTCACTGCCGATCACCGCCAGATACCAGTGCGGCTCCTCGGGGTGCTGCGACTTCATCGCCGCGAACAGTTCGCCGAGTCGGCGGCCACGGGCCAGCCGCGGTCCGAAGCCGACGGCCAATGACGGCAACATCATCAGCTGTGCGCGGGTCGACTGCTTCCAGCGTCCCGGCGGATCCCACAGCGCTGCCGCGCCGATCGTCGACCCGTCAGCGGCCACCTCCACCCCGCCGCCGGCGAGATGGTGATGCCGGGTGACGGTGGCGAAGAATTTCCGCAGGTGCTTCGCTCGTGCCTGCGCGTCGGGCATGAGCCAGATCGACACCGGGTCGTCGAAGAACGCCCGGGCCAGCGCATGCGACAGCTCGGAGACGTCGGCCTTGCGCGCCGGACGCGTAGTGATGGTCATCGACCGCCACAGTAGTAGCGTCACGAATCGTGTGGGACTTCGAAACCGATCCCGAGTTCCAGCAGAAGCTGGACTGGGTCGAAGCATTCATGGTCGACGAACTCGAGCCGCTCGATCTGGTGTCGCTGGACCCGTACGACAAGAAGGACCCTGCAACGATGGCGGTCCTGCGGCCGCTGCAGCAGCAGGTCCGCGACCAGGGGCTGTGGGCCGCGCACCTGACACCCGAACTCGGCGGCCAGGGCTACGGCCAGGTCAAGCTCGCGCTGCTCAACGAGATCCTCGGTCGCTCCCGGTGGGCCCCGTCGGTGTTCGGCTCGCAGGCGCCCGACTCCGGCAACGCCGAGATCCTCGCGCTGTTCGGGACCGCCGAGCAGAAGACGCGCTACCTCCAGCCGTTGCTCGCCGGCGAGATCACCTCGTGCTACTCGATGACCGAGCCGCAGGGCGGGTCCGATCCCGGGCTGTTCGTCACCCGCGCCGAACGCGACGGCTCAGGAGGCGACCACTGGGTGATCAACGGCGAGAAGTGGTTCTCCACCAACGCCCGCCACGCGACCTTCTTCATCGTCATGGCGGTCACCAATCCCGACGCCCGCACCCGCGACAAGATGTCGCTGTTCATCGTCCCCGCGGGCACACCCGGTGTGGAGATCATTCGCAACGTCGGGGTCGGAACGGAGTCACACGCCACCCACGGCTACGTCCGCTACGCCGATGTGCGGGTGCCGGCCGAGAACATCCTCGGCGGCGAGGGCGAGGCGTTCGCGATCGCGCAGACCCGGTTGGGCGGCGGTCGCATCCATCACGCGATGCGCACGATCGCGCTGGCCCGTCGGGCATTCGACATGATGTGTGAGCGGGCGGTATCGCGGCAGACCCGGATGGGTCCGCTGGCGAATTTCCAGATGACACAGGAGAAGATCGCCGACAGCTGGATCCAGATCGAGCAATTCCGGCTGCTGGTGCTGCGCACCGCCTGGCTGATCGACAAGCATCACGACTACCAGAAGGTGCGCCGCGACATCGCCGCGGTCAAAGTCGCGATGCCTACCGTCCTGCACGATGTCGTGCAGCGCGCGCTGCACCTGCACGGCGCGCTCGGGGTGTCCAACGAGATGCCGTTCATCAAGATGATGATCGCCGCGGAGTCGCTGGGCATCGCCGACGGCGCCACCGAACTGCACAAGATGACCGTGGCCCGGCGCACGCTGCGCGAATACGAGCCGGTGTCAACGCCTTTCCCGTCGCAACACCTGCCCACCCGGCGCGCCGAGGCGCAGGCGCGACTGGCCGCACGCCTGGAGCATACGATCGCCGAGTTCTAGGACGGTCGCCGCCGGGCGGGGCGTTGGTCCGCACCCGACAGGGGTCCAAGGACTCTTCGATCCGGCCTGGCAGCGCGGCGGACTCAGCGCCATGCAGTTATACCGTGATCGTGCCGACGCCGGGCGCCGACTGGCTCAACATCTCGACTCGCTGCGCGGTGAGGACCCGGTGGTCTTGGGATTGCCGCGCGGGGGTGTGCCGGTGGCCTACGAGGTCGCCAAGGCGTTGGCAAACGCGATCGCGGTCGGTGACGCCGAAAATGATCTGGCGCTGCTCTTGTCGGCCGAGGTCCGCGCCGCGGTGGCCAACGCCGTGCCGCCAGTGCGAGAACGCGCCGACCTGGTCCTCGAAGCAGAGAACGGGGACGGCGTCAACGGCCTGCTGACCGGCCCCTATCTGACCGGCGCCCAGCGACTGTGTCCGAACCGCCGATGGATCGACATCGGCACCTTCGACGACGGCAGCCAGATAGATTGCGGACCACGAAGGAGGCGCGTCGCGAACGTCACGGGTTCCCACACCCGACCGGGACCTCGCCGAACAGGTATCGACCTGGGAGGACCAGTTGGTGGCACACGAGGCCGCCGATCTGGAGCGCACACGAACCCGGTTGATCGAAGAAATCGAAGGCAGGTATCTCGATTCCTCGCAGTAGTGCTCGGGCCGAAAGTCGCGCGCACAGGGCCCAATGGCCCTACGCCCCAGGTCGTCGGCGTCATAGCGTCGAATCGGCTTGAGAGTCAACTCTGCCGGTAGCCAACGATATTCAGGAGGTTCACATGACCACCGCCCGTGACATCATGCATGCCGGACCACAATGCGTGACAGAGCACGAGACGCTGACCTCCGCCGCGCAACACATGCGCAATCTCGGGGTGGGCGCGCTGCCGATCTGCGGGGACGACGAACGGCTGCACGGGATGCTCACCGACCGGGACATCGTGATCAAGTGCATAGCGGCCGGCCATGATCCGAATACGGTCACCGCTGGAGAGTTGGCCCAGGGCAACATCTATCGCGTCGACGCCGACGCAAGCATCGAAGTGATACTCACCACCATGGAAGAGCACCAGGTGCGCCGACTGCCCGTCGTTGAAGCGCATCGTCTGGTCGGCATCGTCAGCGAAGCCGACATCGCCCGTAATCTGCCCGACCACGAGGTGGCGCAGTTCATCAAGGCAGTGTGCACCCCGCAAGCCATCACCAGCAATTGATGACATCATGAGCGCTCACTACGACCCGGGCCCGGCAGCGGGCGAATACAGCCGGGACGACGACGATCAACTGCAGCCAGAAGACACCCTGATCGATCGCGGTGTCGACGACGTACTCGACGAGGGCTACTCACCGCCCGAGCAGCCATATGGCCGCAGCGCATTCGGGCCGAGACCGAATCTCGACCAGCTACTTGCCGAGGAAGAGCCGGATCCGGCATCGCGACTCAACGCCTGGCTCGACGAGGACGAGAAACTTCGCTCGGATGCGGCGGAACGCCAAAGCGAATTCCCCGAATCGAGTGAAGCCGGCGACGTCCGCAGTGGGCGACTTGTGGCTCCGGATCGAGGAACTGGCGCCGACGACGAGGCAGAACTGTTCGCCGAAGATGTCGGCATCGGCGGTGGTGCGGCCAGCGCCGAAGAAGCCGCGATGCACATCATCGACGTCGAGGAGTGAGCCGGTCCGGCCGCGGTACCGCACACCGGCAGAGCACAAAGCCATCACCTATACGGGGCTTTCGCGGTCGCACGGGGCTTGCGTAAGCCTCAAGCCGCGCAGGTCTTTCGGCCATGCGGTAAGGGTCCGACGACCTCATGCCGGCATCCCGATCACCTGCGACGATGAACTATCCAAACGGTTTTCCCTGGAACGCACAAAATCGCTTCGGCGCCGTTCAGTCCGCGATCACGAAACAAGCTGCGCAGTAGCAAACAAGCTGCGCAGTAGCGCTTCACGCGGCGTCGTGGCCCTCCCCAGCCCGGGCAGCC
>NZ_JBYCLD010000064.1:0-3702 GCF_057473725.1 Mycobacterium sp. TH-M11
TGGCAGGTGGACACGCTGTCGACCGTGTTGTCCGGCACCAAGGGGCTGACCAGCACCTGCGTGCATCAACTGGTCGAGCGCGGCGAGCTCGACCTGAACGCGCCGGTGGCCCGATACTGGCCCGAGTTCGGCCAGGCCGGCAAGCAGGACATCACCCTCGCCATGGTGATGAGCCACCGCTCCGGGGTCATCGGGCCGCGTCAGCGGATGGAGTGGACGAAAGTCACCGATTGGGATTTCGTCTGCCAACAGCTGGCCGCCGCCGAGCCGTGGTGGGAGCCGGGGACCGCGCAGGGCTATCACATGACGACCTTCGGGTTCATCCTCGGCGAAATCTTCCGCCGAGTCACCGGCGACACGGTCGGCCACTATCTGCGCACCCAGATCGCCGAACCCCTGGGCGCCGAGATCCACATCGGTATACCTCGTGCCGAACAACACCGGTGTGCCGATCGGGTCGCCAAACCACACATCCGCCACATGCTGGCCGACGTCAACGCCCCCGGCTACCCCACCTCGCTGAACGAACACCCGAAGGCGGGCCTGGCCGTGTCGATGGGATTCGCGCCCGACGACGAAGTCGGCTCCAACGACCTAGACCTATGGCGTGAACTCGAATTCCCGGGCACCAACGGGCAGGTGTCGGCGCTCGGGCTGGCGACCTTCTACAACGCGCTGGCCCAGGAACAACTGCTCAGCCGCAAGCACATGGATCTGGTTCGGGTCTGCCAGGGGGGGCTGGAGACGGATCTGGTCCTCGGCCCGCGTGTCGCCGACCACGGTTGGGGCTTGGGTTACATGCTCAACCAGCGCTGCGTCAACGGACCCAACCCCTGGATCTTCGGTCACGGCGGCCTGGGCGGGTCGTTCGGTTTCGTCGACCTCGAAAACCGGATCGGCTACGCCTACGTGATGAACCACTTCGACCCGACCAAAGCCAACGCCGATCCGCGCAGCGTGGTCATGAGCAACGAGATCTATCGGGTTCTCGGCGTGCCACGGCGCTGACGAACAGTCAGGCCGGCGGCTCGGCGGGTTCGTCGACACACGCTTGTCAAAAGCCTTGTCCGGGCGGCGGCGGAGGCGGCGGCCCGTCCGGGCCTAACGGTCCCCACCCCTGCCCCGAATCGTTTGTGAAACGGTCGTGGCAGTGTCCCCAATCCCAGTTGTCGCCCCACCCTGGATCCCAGAATTCGCCCGGGCACCACCGCGCGGGTGGTCCGGGCTCGGCGTCGGCGTCACTCGCGACGCTCGCACCGGTGAAACCCAGACCGGCGACGACGGCGACGGTTGCTGCGGCCGCGCGCATTCTTCGGTTCATCCGGCCAGGCTACCCAGCAGGCTGGTCGCGAAGCGGCCTGGTCGCGTGACCGGCCATGCTGCCGGCAGGACTGTCAGGTCTGACAGGTCGGGCACCAGAACAGGTTGCGGCCTTCCAATTCGGCTGTGCGAATCGAGGTTCCGCACAGCCGACAGGGATCGCCAGTGCGGCGATACACATAGGTCCGGGGCCGACCGCGACCGTAGGACGGTTCGCCGTGGTCATGTTCGGGTCGCACCGTGATGATCTTGCCGCGTCGCACGCCGACCTTCATCAGCTCGACCAGATCGGTCCACATTTCGGCGAATTCCGCTTCACCGATCTTCTGGCCTAGTCGATAGGGGTCGATGCCATGCCGGAACAGCAACTCGTTGCGGTAGACGTTACCAACGCCGGCGATAATGGTCTGGTCCATCAGCAAGGCGCTGATTGGCCTGCGGGACTTGCTGATTCGGTGCCACGGCCACGCCGGGTCGGCGTCGCGGCGCAGCGGGTCGGGCCCCAGCCGGGCGACGACGTCGGCGACCTGAGACTCGTCGATGATTTCGCACACCGTGGGCCCGCGGAGGTCGGTGCCGTAGTCGGTGCCGACCATTCGCATCCGCACCGCCCCGACCGCCTCGGGCACGGCGTCGCCGTCCGGCCGCGCCCACTCGGTGAATTTTCCGTACAAGCCGAGGTGCACGTGGACGGTCTCCCCGCCCAGGTAGTGATGGAACAGATGTTTACCCCAGGCCGTCGCCTGTCGCAGAACCTGACCGTCGACCGTGGCTGCCGAGGTGGCGAACCGACCCTGCGGGCTCGACACCGCGACCGGCGCACCGGCGAAGCGACGCTGATGCAACCGGGCCAGCCGGTGCAGCGTGTGCCCCTCGGGCACTACGCCCCGTCGGCACCGGGCACCGGCGGCGCCTTGTGCGTGCGTTCGTACTCACTGAGGATGTCGATGCGGCGTTGGTGGCGTTCAGCTTTCGACCACGGGGTGGTCAGGAATGCGTCGACGATGGCAACCGCTTCGGGCACGGTGTGCATGCGGCCGCCAATACCGATCAGCTGCGCGTTGTTGTGTTGACGGGCCAGCGACGCGGTCTCCACGCTCCATGCCAGCGCGCAGCGCGCGCCCGGCACCTTGTTGGCCGCAATCTGTTCGCCGTTGCCCGATCCGCCCAGCACGATGCCGAGGCTGTCCGGATCGGCGACGGTTTTCAGCGCCGCGGCGATACAGAACGTCGGGTAGTCGTCCTCGGCGTCGTAACTGAAAGCACCGACGTCGATCGGCTCGTGGCCGGTTTCTTTCAAATGCTCGATGATCTGTTGTTTGAGTTCGTAGCCGGCGTGGTCGGAGCCGAGGTAAACGCGCATGGCGGTGATCCTTGCACCGGCGGTCGCCGCTAGTCGAATTCGGGGCCCTCGGTGCGGCTGCGCTTGAGCTCAAAAAAGTGCGGGTAGGCCGCGAACGTCACCGACGCGTCCCACAGCTTGCCAGCCTCTTCACCGCGCGGGATTCTCGAGAGCACCGGCCCGAAGAACGCGGTCCCGTTGATGTGAATGGTGGGTGTGCCGACGTCGTCGCCGACGGCGTCCATGCCGGCGTGGTGGCTCTTACGCAATGCCTCGTCGTAGGCGTCGCTGGTGGCGGCATCGGCCAATTCGGCCGGCAGGTTCAGCTCCTCGAGCGACTGCTTGATGACGTCGTCGAGGTCTTTGTTGCCCTCGTTGTGAATCCGGGTTCCCATGGCTGTGTACAGCGGCGCCAGAATCTCCGAACCGTGGGCTTGCTCGGCCGCGATCGCCACCCGCACCGGGCCGAACGCCTTGGACAACTTCTCCTTGTATTCGGCGGGCAGGTTCTCGCGATTTTCGTTGAGCACCGCCAGACTCATCACCTGGAAGCTCACCCGGATGTCGCGAACCTTTTCCACTTCCAGGATCCAGCGCGAGGTGATCCACGCCCACGGGCACAGCGGGTCGAACCAGAAACCGGCAACTGACTTCTCGGACATACAGATCCTCTCGTCGACGTCGGCAAGCCGTTCAGCACAACCCTAGCCGCGGCGGCCCAATTCCCACCGAGAGCGTCGATTGCCTAAGTTGGACTACGTGGCACTTCCCAACCTCACCCGCGATCAGGCCGTCGAACGCGCTGCTCTGGTCACCGTGGACAACTACCGGATCGACCTGGACCTCACCGACGGTGACGGCAAACCGGGCGAGCGCACATTCCGCTCGACCACGACCGTGCAGTTCGACGCGCTCGCCGGCGCCGACACCGTCGTCGACATCGCCGCAGACACCGTGCGCAGCGCGACACTGAACGGCCGCGAACTCGACGTCTCGGACTACGACGAGTCGACCGGTATCCCGCTGACCGGCCTGGCCGA
>NZ_JBYCLD010000065.1:0-13379 GCF_057473725.1 Mycobacterium sp. TH-M11
ACGGCAATGGACGCGCGTTTGCGTTGTTCGGCGGTCAGTGTGCCCGCCTTGGCAGTCCGCAGCGCGGTCAATTCCAGCTTGGCGAGCACCGATCGCACGGCCTCGCGCTGCTGATCCTGAGAACTGCTTGGTGGCAAACGCAATTCGGCTGCGTACCGCAGTCCCTGCTCGAGAGTCAGCTGCGGGCGCAGCAAGTCGTGCCGCGGTACCACTGCGACGTGCGGTCGAACGGTGTCGTCGGCGACATCGTGGCCATCGAAGTCGACCTCGCCCATGCTCGGCTGCACGACGCCGGTGAGCACGTCGACCAGCGCAGAGGTGCTCGCCGCGGACAGCCCGACCACCGAGGTGATTGTGCCCGGCGACGCGGTGAACGAAAGATCCGTCAGTGCCTGCTCGCCGTCGACGCTGAGGCGCACCCGGCGTGCCTCAAGCAGCCCCGCGATTCTGCTCGGTCCCGGCTTCGGGGCGGCGGCCGGTTCGTGCGTGGCGGCGGGGGCGGTCTCGTTGGAGTCGGCGTGCTTCGGCGAACGTGCAACCACGGCGAAAATCCGGCCGAAAAGTCGCCACCAGTTCACGCTCGGCGCGCTGGCCGGGATCGCCGGCTTCGGCGGCTGTGGCGGCTGTGGCGGCTGTGGCGGCTGTGGGAGCGGCGGTGGCGGATGTGGCAGATGTGGCAGCGGGCGCTGCGGTGGCTGCGGGACCGGCCTGTGCGGCGGAGGTGGTGGAGGCGGTGGTGGTGCTTGAGGGCGCGTCGGCGGCGGAACCGGCGGAGCGGGGAGTTGGAACACCAGCCGCGGCCCGTGTTGCGGGTCGCCGAACGTGATCGTGCGACCTTCGTGAATGAATACCGTCGACATTCGCACCCCGTCGACGTACATGCCGGCTTCGCCTCGGTCGACGGCGATCCACTGGCTGCCGTTGAAGTGCAGCAAAACCTGGGGTTCGGACAACCCGCCAAGCCCGTAGAGCTGGATGTCAGCGCCACCGTCGGACCCGATGGTCACGTCGCGATTAGGGGGAAAAACGTACCTGTGTGTGCCGAGCCAGACGATCAAAGGGGAGCCGAATGTCGCCGACGACACATCCACCCTCCTTGCTCGCCCAGTTGCTTGAGTCGAGACTCCATTATCCAGTTGCCATCATGCGCCGAAGCTCGACCGTAGGTCGTCGGCGCAGGTTGGGCAGTGTTGGGGCGGTGGTTAGCGGGATCCACCGGCTCGCGGGACGGCCTGCGCGTCTTGCAGTAGACGGCGCAACACGGTCACGGCGTTTGCCAAAGTCTGCCGATCGGCGTCGGCCAAGTCGGCAAGTTGCGGCTCGATGGCGCGGGCCCGGTCGGCTCGCACCCGATTCAACGTCTTCGAGCCCTCGGCGGTGATCTTGATGCGTACGGCGCGGGCGTCGGTGGCGTCGACGGCGCGGGTGACCAGGCCTGCGTCCTCGAGACGTCGCACCTGCGTCGTCATGGTCGGCTGCGAGCAGTGGTCCACCGCGGCAAGGTCGCAAATGCGTGCCTCGCCGTGGGCGTCGATCGTCGCGAGCAGGCGGGCCTGTGCGGCCGGCAATTGCATCTGGATGCGTTGAGTGGCGTAGCGGTTGAGTCGGGCGACGACGGCGAGCAGATCCGCGCCCAAACCGGCGACAGCCTCCTCGGCGGGGCCTCGCTCAGCGGTTGCAGATGGCGTCATGCGTATATCGTTGCATAGCCAGGCTATCTAGACCACGAACCGGACTATTTCAGTCTTGGCAGGTACAAGTGCGCCTTCTCACGAGGGTTTCCCGAAATTAATTGGCAGAATTGGTGAAATGAACGCGTCTCGCCCCTTGAGCGGTGCGCATATGTCCCGCCCGATGGGTCCCGGTGAACTTGCGCAGGCCTCGGTCATGGCGGCGCTGTGCGCGGCTACCGCGATCATCTCCATCGTCGTACCGTTCGCCGGTGCGTTGGCGTTGCTGGGGACCGTGCCGATGGGGTTGCTGGCGTATCGCTACCGGTTCCGGGTGTTGGTCGCCGGCACAGTCGCCGCCGGATTGATCGCGTTCCTGATCGCCGGATTGGGCGGTGTGATGACGGTTGGCCACAGCGCCTACGTGGGCGGGCTGACCGGAGTCGTCAAACGCCGGGGTCGCGGCACCGGGACGGTCGTCGTGGTGTCCCTGATCGCCGGAGCGCTGTTCAACGTGGTCGTGGTCGCGGCGCTGGCGTTGCTCTCCCGGCTGCGGCACCTGATCTTCGACGCGATCACGGCAAACGTCAACGGTATTGCGGCGGTTCTGAGGTCGGTCGGGCGCTTTACGGTCGAGCATCCGTTCCCGATGAGCCCCCGCCTCGGGGCCGGGCTCGAATGGTCAGCGGGACGGCTCCAATGGTTGCTCGCCGAAGCGCTGCATTACTGGCCGTGGCTGATCGCGGTCAACGGTACCGTTTCGATCGTCGTCGTCTCGTTGATCGGATGGTGGGCGCTGTCCCGGGTGCTGGACCGCATGCGCGGCGTACCCGATGTGCACAAGCTGGACGAGGCGGTCGACACGGCGCCCGTCGGCCCGGTCCCGGTGCGGCTGAAACAAGTTCGCTTCCGCTACCCCAACAGTGACCACGACGCGCTGCGTCCGGTGAATCTCGAGGTCAAGGCCGGGGAACATCTGGCGATCACCGGAGCCAACGGCTCTGGCAAAACCACCCTGATGCTCGTGCTGGCCGGACGCGCACCGACGTCGGGCAGCATCGAACGCCCCGGGTCGGTCGGTCTGGGCCGGATGGGCGGAACGGCTGTGGTGCTGCAGCACCCGGAATCGCAGGTGCTGGGCACCCGGGTTGCCGACGACGTGGTCTGGGGTCTGCCTGCGGGGACAACAACCGACGTGGCGGCACTGCTCCGCGAGGTCGGCCTGGAAGATCACGCCGAACGTGACACGGGAAGTCTCTCCGGCGGCGAACTGCAACGGCTGGCGGTGGCGGCCGCGCTGGCGCGCGAACCGGCGATGCTCATCGCCGACGAGGTCACCAGCATGGTCGACCAAGAGGGCCGAGACGCGTTACTGGGCGTGCTCTCCGGCCTGAAGCGGCGTCATCGTACGGCTGTCGTGCACATCACGCACTACCACAACGAGGCCGAATCTGCGGACAGCACAATAAATCTCAGTGAGTCCGGTGACAACACCAGCATGGTCGACACGGTTGCCGCGCCGGTGAACGCCCCGATGGTTGGCGATGAGGCCAGCCCGGCGATCCTCGAAGTCGACAACGTCAGCCACGAATACAACAGCCGAACTCCGTGGGCCAAGCCGGCGTTGCGCAACGTCAGCTTCGCGGCGCACCAGGGTGAAGGCCTGCTGATCCATGGCGGCAACGGCTCGGGCAAGTCGACGCTGGCGTGGATCCTGGCCGGGCTGACCGTTCCGACCACCGGCACCTGCCTGCTCGATGGCCGGCCCACCTACGAACAAGTCGGCGCGGTTGCGCTGTCCTTCCAGGCGGCGCGACTGCAGCTGATGCGTAGCCGGGTCGACCTCGAAGTCGCTTCGGCCGCCGGCTTTTCACCCAAGGAGCGCGACCGCGTCGTGGACGCGCTCGGGGTCGTGGGATTGGACAGCGGCTTGGCCACCCGCCGTATCGACCAACTCAGCGGCGGCCAGATGCGCCGAGTGGTCCTGGCCGGCCTGTTGGCTCGCTCGCCGCGCGCGCTGATCCTCGACGAACCGCTGGCGGGCCTGGATGCCGTCACACAGCGCGGGCTGGTGCGTCTGCTCGAAGAGTTGCGCCGCGAGCAGGGCCTGACCGTGGTGGTGATTTCTCATGATTTCGTCGGCTTGGAAGATCTCTGCCCACACACGTTGAATCTTCGTGAGGGTGTGCTGCAGGCGGTCCCGACGACAGCAGCGGGGTTGGCGTGACAGCGGCACAACCGGAGGAACGGTCCGAACGCAGGCCGTCGCGTTCGGTGGTGCTGCTGCGTCCGGTACCCGGCAACTCCGTGGTACACGATCTGTGGGCCGGTACCAAATTGCTGACGGTCTTGGGCATCTCGATCCTGCTGACGTTCTTTCCGGGCTGGATCGCGATCGGATTGGTGGCCGCGCTGGTGTTGGCGGCGGCCAAACTAGCCCACATCCCGCGCGGCGCTCTCCCCGATGTGCCGCGCTGGCTGTGGATCTTGCTGGTGCTCGGCGCGGTATCCGCCGCTTTCGCGGGAGGCAGTCCCGTTGTTCAGTTGGCCGGCGTCTCGATCGGGCTCGGGGGGTTGCTGAACTTCTTGCGGATCACCACCTTGTCGTTGGTGCTGCTGGGCCTCGGAGCGATGGTGTCCTGGACCACCAATGTTGCCGAAATCGCCCCTGCGGTGGCCGCTTTGGGTCGACCGCTGCGATGGTTGCGGATACCTGTCGACGAGTGGGCCGCCACGATCGCGCTGTCGTTGCGCGCATTCCCGATGCTGATCGACGAATTTCGGGTGCTCTACGCCGCGCGCCGGATGCGGCCCAAACGGGTCGCGCACACCCGCCGGGCACGCCGGCGGCGTGCCGCCCGGGAAGCGGTCGACCTGATCGCCGCCGCCCTGGTCGTGACGTTGCGGCGGGCCGATGAGATGGGCGACGCCATCGCCGCGCGCGGCGGTATCGGCCAGATTTCGGCTGTTCCGTCGCGGCCGAAAAGAGCCGACTGGATCGCGCTCGCAGTTACGGTCGCGGTGTGCGCTGCCGCCGTCGCGCTCGAGATTCGCACCGGCGTCAGCGGTGTGCGGCCGCGTTAGCGGCCTGCTGAGCCAGCCGTAGCGTCGTCGCGATATCGCTGCGGCCCAAAAACATCTCGTCGAAGTAGGGCTTGATCGCTTGGTTGCCCGCGGCGAAGCCTGCGCCGCCGGGAGCGGCGATACGCGGGCCGTCGAGCACGTCGAAGAATGGTCTAACGTTGACGCCTTCGCGCAGCCAGTAATCGAAGTAGGCGTTCTGGGCGGCGGTGACCGCAGGAATGGCGCTGCCCTGGGCGCCCACGTACCGGTTACCTTCGGCGCTACCCATCCAGGCCAGCACCTGACGTACCGCGTCGGGATGTGCGGAAGAAGAATTAGCCGCCGCGGCAATGCCGTTGGTGACACTGACCCGGCCTTTCGGGCCCGCGGGCAGCATCGCGACACCCCAGTGGAAGGTGGCCTGCCCGGCGATCACAGCCAGGTTGTAGGTGCCGGATTGGAACAGCGCCATCTTCCCGGCCAAGAATTGGTTGCGAGAGAAGTCGCCGTTGTCGTTGGTGTCCGAAGCCGGCGGGGATACGTGGTCGCGGTCGATCAACCCGACCAGATAGGTGAAGGCCTCCACGGCGGCGGGGTTGTCGAACGCGAACCGATCGCCGTCCTGAAAGACTCCGCCCGCCGACCCGATGTAGTTGAGGTAAATACCCTGCGCGTCGTTGCCTGCGTTATACGCCCACCGCCGGATGCGGTCGGAGTCGAAACCCGGTGTGCCCGCGAAACGTCCGTCGCTGTCGACGGTGAGCCGCAACAGCAGCGGCCGCAGGGTGTCATCGCCGCCGGGGCTCCAACGCAGCGTCGTCAACACCGCCGGGTCGACTCCGGCGGCGGCGAGCAGGTCGGCGTTGTAGTAGACCGCGATACCGGCGTCGGTGAGTTGCGGAACGGCCCACAGCTTGCCGTTTCGGGTGAACTGCTGGACTACCGACGGTGCCCACGTCGACACGGCGCCCGAGCCCAAGGTTGCCCCGACATCCAGTAGGCGACCGCTGTCTGCGTAGCCGGCCAGGTAGGCGTTGGACAGCCAGAAGATGTCGTCAGCCGTGCCGCCGGCGACGTCGGTGCGCAACGTGTTGAAGTAGGTGGAGTAGGAGACGACGTCGGTCTGCACGTCGATGTCGGGATGCGCCGCCATGAAGGCCGCAAACGACGATCGGTACGCCCGGGCTACCTGCTGGTCCCATAGCCGAACGGTCACCACGGTTTTGCCGGTGGGCGGTCGGGCTGTCACGTCCAACAGCACTGCGCCGGCGGCCAGCATCGCCGCGGCCAGCGTCCAGGCCAACAAGATTCGCGTTGAGAACCGGAGCCTGCTCATTTGAGTCCGGTGACGACGATCGAGCGCACGATGTGCCGCTGGAAGATCAGGAACAACACCAGCAGTGGCACGACGGCCACGAACACCGCGGCCATCACCAGCGTCCACTGCGCGTTGTAGCGGGACTGCAGCGCGGCCGTCGCCACGGTCAGCACTTGCCATTTGGTGCCGCTGGTGATGATCAGTGGCCACAGGAAATGGTGCCATTCCGACACCACGGTGATCAGCGCAAGGGTGACGATCACGCCCCGACTGGACGGCATCACGACGTGCACGATCACGTCCAGCGTGTTGGCGCCGTCGAGGTGCGCCGCGTTGATCAAATCATCGGGAATCGTGCGGAAGTGCTGACGCAGCAGGAAGATTGCGTAGGGAGATCCGAACACAAAAGGTAACACCAACGCCCAGAACGTGTTCCGCAGTCCCAGCTGCGACATCATCAAGTACAGCGGGACGACCGTCACACTGCCCGGCACCATCAGCGTCGCCAGATACACCCAGAACAGCGCGTCGCGGCCGGGAAACCGCAGCCGGGCAAAGGCGTACG
The DNA here is from genome assembly GCF_057473725.1 of Mycobacterium sp. TH-M11. Lineage (NCBI taxonomy): Bacteria > Bacillati > Actinomycetota > Actinomycetes > Mycobacteriales > Mycobacteriaceae > Mycobacterium > Mycobacterium sp. TH-M11. The sequence continues at coordinate 6,617 of NZ_JBYCLD010000065.1, forward strand.
CGGCGAATATCGACGAGGTCAGCTGCCCGAGCAAGCTGGTCGCGGTCATCAGGGTCGTCACCGCAAGTGCGCGACCGAACCCGTGACCGGCCAGGCTCGAGTAGTTGGACAGCGTCGGTGGCCGCGGCCAGCTCAACGGCGTAGCGGTCGCGAACTGGTGCGCCGACGTGACCGAGGTCAGCAGACCAAGACCGAACGGGGCCAGCGTGATCAGCGCGCCCGCCGCCAGGGCAACGTAAACCATGGCCGCCGAGAGCGATCTAGGTGAGGTCATAGCTGATCCTGCGACGGAAATACAGGTGTTGAACGACGGTGATGGTGACCAGGACGACGAACAGCACCACCGCCATCACCGAAGCCCGGCCGACGGCCGCGGCCCCGAACGCCTCGGCGTAGATCCGGTGCGCGACCAGATCGGTGCGGTTCTGCGGCCCGCCACCGGTCAACGCGTAGACCGTGTCGAAAACCTGTGCGGCACTGACGACTCCGGTCACCAGCACAAAGAACATCGTCGGGCGCAGCATCGGCAGCGTGATGCGCCAGAACCCCTGCCAGGACGTCGCGCCGTCGGTGCGCGCCGCGGAATGGATGTCACCGGGAATGGCCAGGATGCCGGCCAGGAAGAACAGCGACACATAGCCGACGTTGCTCCACACGACCACCGCCGAGACCACCGGCAGTGCCAGCCCGGGATCGGTCAGCCATTCGATGCGGTGCCCCAACACCGTGCTGACGGCGCCGTCGGTGGGTGCCAGAATCCAGCGCCACAGCACCGCGATCGCCAGCGGGACACTGATCCAGGGCAGCACGTAGATCGTGCGGAACACCCCGCTGCCCGGCAGCTCCCGGGCCAGCAGCGCCCCGACCGCCAAACCGAGCACGGTCTGCACCGGAACCACGATCGCCACGAACAAACAGGTCACCAGAAGCGAGTTGCCGAACGACCGGTCGCTCAGCACCGACCGCCAATTCTGGCCTCCGACATACTCGATCGGCCCCAGGAGGTCCCATCGGTGCAGGCTCAGCCACACCACCACCAAGATCGGCAGCAGCATGAAGGCGACGACCCCGAACAGGCTCGGTGCGATCAACCCGTATCCCAGCGCGGTCGAGCGGCGTCTGCTGGTCTCGCCCATACCGCCATTAAAGCGGGTCGATACGGTGGTGTCGTGACACCGAACCGGGGGATCGATGCCGACTTCCTCGGCGTGGCGCGCCACGAGTTGGCCGACGCCGCGCTGGCCGCCGCCACAGCGGCCGGTGCCGACCACGCCGACCTGCGGATTCAGCGGCTGGTCAGCGAGGTCATCCAGTTGCGCGACGGCGAGCTGGAGACCGCGGTGCTCAACCGCGACCTCGGTCTGGCGGTGCGGGTGGTGGTCGATGGCACCTGGGGATTCGCCTCGCACGCCGAGCTGTCGCCGGACGTTGCCGCCCAGACCGCGCGCCGCGCCGTGACGGTGGCCCGCACGCTGGCCGCGCTCAACACCGACCGCGTCGAGTTGGCGTCCGAGCCGGTGTACTCCGATGCCAGCTGGGTGTCGAGCTATCGGATCGACCCGTTTACGGTGCCGCTGGCGGACAAGATCGCCGTGCTCGACGAGTACTCCGGCCGGCTGCTGGCCGCCGACGGCATCGACCACGTTTCGGCCAGCCTGATGTCGGTCAAAGAGCAGAGCTTCTACGCCGACACCGCCGGCTCGTCGATCACCCAGCAGCGGGTGCGGGTGCAGCCCCGATTCGAGGCGGTCACCGTCAACAGCGGCGGCAGCGGCTTCGACTCGATGCGCACGCTGGCGCCGCCGATGGGCCGCGGCTGGGAGGTGCTGACCGACAACGACGTGTGGAACTGGGACGACGAGCTCGCTCAGCTACCGTCGCAGCTGGCCGAGAAGGTCAAGGCGCCCAGCGTCACAGCCGGCCCGACCGATCTGGTGATCGACCCGACCAACCTGTGGCTGACCATCCATGAATCCATCGGCCATGCAACCGAATACGACCGTGCCATCGGCTACGAGGCGGCCTATGCGGGCACGTCGTTCGCCACCCCCGACCAGCTCAACACGCTACGTTACGGTTCATCGATCATGAACGTGACCGCCGACCGCACCGTCGAATTCGGTTTGGCCAGTGTGGGTTACGACGACGAGGGGGTGGCCGCCCAGAGCTGGGATCTGGTGCGCGACGGCATCTTCGTCGGCTATCAACTCGACCGCGCGTTCGCGCCGCGGCTGGGCCAGGCCCGGTCCAACGGTTGCTCGTACGCCGACTCCCCGCATCACGTGCCGATTCAGCGGATGGCCAACGTGTCGCTGCAACCGGGCCCGCAGGACTTCAGCACTGACGACCTGATCGCCCGGGTCGACGACGGCATCTACATCGTCGGTGACCGTTCTTGGTCAATTGATATGCAGCGCTATAACTTCCAGTTCACCGGACAGCGGTTTTACCGCATCCGCGGTGGACGCCTGGACGGCCAATTGCGCGACGTGGCGTATCAGGCCATCACCACCGATTTCTGGAATTCGATGGAATCCGTTGGCGGCCCGTCGACCTGGCGCCTGGGCGGAGCGTTCAACTGCGGCAAGGCCCAGCCGGGTCAAGTCGCCGCGGTCAGCCACGGTTGCCCGTCGGCGCTGTTTCGCGGTGTCAATGTGCTCAACACCCGAACGGAGGGTGGCCTGTGACCGCCGGCGACCCGACCGTGCGCCGCAGGAGCGGCGCCAATGAGGAGGAGCGGCGCATATGATCCGCCCGCAGCAGGTCGTCGAGATCGCGCTGGACTCCGCGGCCACCCTGGGGCGCGCCGCCGACACCATTGTGTTGGTCAGCGATATCTCCACCGCATCGCTGCGGTGGGCCAACAATTCGATGACCACCAATGGGGCTTCGACGGCGCGGCAGACCACGGTTATTTCTATTGTGCGACAAGGAGATACCGCACGGGTGGGGTCGCTGACCACCGCGGAGGTGGAGCCTTCGGCGATCGCCGAATTGGTGGCCGCGTCGCAGGCCGCCGCCGTCGCGGCACCCGAAGCCCGCGATGCCGCACCCCTGTTGAGTGGCAACACCGCGCCGGACGACTGGGATGCTGCGCTTCCGTCGACCGGCCCCGAGGTGTTCGCCGCGATCACCGATCCGCTGGCCCGCGGATTCCGCGGTAAAGACCAGCTGTACGGTTTCGCCCAGCACACCGTGGAGACGACGTTGTTGGCGACCTCGACCGGACTGCGGCGACGCTACGCCCAGCCCGCGGGTTCGGTGGAGATCAATGCCAAGCGCAACGGTGCCAGCGCATGGGCGGGCGTCGGAACCCCTGATTTCGTTGGTGTGTCGACGGATTCACTGCTCGAGGAATTATCGATGCGCCTCGGGTGGGCTTCCCGGCGCGTCGACTTGCCGGCGGGACGCTACGAGACGATTCTGCCGCCCTCGGCGGTCGCGGACATGATGATCTACCTCGGCTGGTCGATGACCGGCCGTGGTGCGCAGGAGGGCCGCACGGCGCTGAGCGCGCCGGCCGGCGGAACGCGGGTGGGGGAGAAGCTGACCGACCTTGCGCTGACGCTGTACACCGACCCCGCGGCGTCCGGGTTGAGCTGCACCCCGTTCGTGACGGCGACGAGTTCCTCGGAGACCCTGTCGGTGTTCGACAACGGCATGAATCTCGGCCGGGTCGACTGGATCCGCGACGGCGTGATCAACGCGTTGGCGTACTCGCGCGCCGCCGCGGAGGAGTTCGGCGCGCCGGTCGCCGTCGCCGCCGACAACATCCTGATGACCGGCACCAGCACCGAACTCGCCGCGATGATCGCGGCAACCGAGCGAGGCTTGCTGCTCACCACGCTGTGGTACATGCGCGAAGTCGACCCCACCACGCTGCTGCTCACCGGGCTGACTCGTGATGGCGTCTACCTCATCGAGGACGGCCAGGTGCGTGCGGCGGTCAATAACTTCCGCTTCAACGAAAGCCCGCTGGATCTGCTCCGGCGGGCCACTCAGGCCGGCGTCAGTGAGCGGACGCTGCCGCGCGAGTGGGGCGATTGGGTCACCCGCGCGGCGATGCCGTCGCTGCGGATTCCCGACTTTCACATGTCCTCGGTGAGCCAAGCGACATAAGCCCGCCGCGATGCGGCGGATTCAGGTTCGGATCACGCGCATCTTGGGTAGCGTGACGTAGGTCACATACTCGATCGGGGGGTCTGATGTCCAAGGGTTTGTTCTTGCGCGCAGTGGGTGTCGCGTTCGCGTGCGTGGCGGCATCCAGTTGGAGTTCGGTGTTCGCGGCGCACGCCGACTCCGGTGCCGATTTCCTCGACGGTTCGACCCACGCAATTGTGATGAGCCCTACCTTCATCCCCGATCCGACCACCTTCCCCGGATACATTCCGGGTGCCGTGACGGAATACCTGCAGCCGCTCGGATTTTCGGATGCCGGCACCGTCACCCCGCTGATTACCGAAGAGTCACCGAACTTCGGCCCGTCCATCGCGTCCGGCGTGGACACCTTGGTCCACGCCGTCGAAGCCGACTACACCGCGGGCGACTTCTCGGCGGCCGACCCGCTCACGGTGTTCGGCTACAGCCAATCGGCTGTCATCGCCTCGGTGGCCGAACAGCAACTCGCCGCCGACCACATCCCGCTCCAGGATTTGCGGTTCGTCCTGATCGGCGATGCCGCCGCCAACCCCCCGTCGGGACCGACCGGGTTCCTCGACACCTGGGGAGCGACCTCGTTCGGGCAGGAGATCGACGCGCTGCTCGGATGGTCGAATCTGGACAACGTCACCACGCCGACTGACCTTTACCCGACCGACGTGTTCACCGTCGCCAACGACTTTTTCGCCGACACCGCTACGCCGGCAGATTTCGCAGCCAACCCGCTCGGGGCCCTATGGCAAGACTTTGTGGGGTTCTTCGAACACGGCGTCTATCTCGGGGGCTTGCCCGAGTCCGAGATACTGACCGCGATCGGCACCGCCGGTGTCGCGGATGGCGCCACCACGTATTTCACGCTGGCAGATCCCGCTGATCTCCTGCAGTCGCTTTTTGACGTCGCCCTGGGAAGTCTTGGCATCAGCGTCCCCTGATTTTGGTATGCCATTGGCAGCCACGCGACATAATCGGCGTGTGGTGTTGCATGACGACGTGACCCGACTGGTGGCCCTATCGCCCGGCGACGGTCGCTTGACGGCTCTCGTTCGACGGGTGTGTGCACAAACTCTCGGTCTGCCGAAGCTTCCTGCGGCGGCAGATCCGGCCTCCGATGACGTCGTTGCCGATTTCGCCGAACAGTTCAGCGCCGACGTCTCGGCGATCAACGGCGAGCAACGCTCGAAGTTGTGGAAAGCGCTGGGCGACAGGACGTTCAGCGTGGTCGTGCAGATGTACATCGCGGACTTCGTGCCCCGCGTACGGGCCGGGCTGGAGGCGCTCGGTGTCGGCGGCGACTACCTGGGCTGGGTGGCTGGTTCGGTTGCATGGGATCACACCACCGATCCGTCTGATTTGGTCTTCAACACGTTCCTGCCGACGGTGGCCCGGTTGCGTGAGCTGGATGCGTTGACCGCAGAGGTGGTGCGGTTGCGCGGTGCCACCCAGCACAACTGCCGGCTGTGCAAGTCGTTGCGCGAGACGACTGCGCTGAACGCCGGCGGAACCGAGACGCTGTATGAGGACATCGAACGCTTCGAGGAGTCGACACAGTTGACCGAGCGTCACAAGGCGGCCCTGCGCTACGCGGATGCGCTGATCTGGTCGCCGGCCTCGATCGGCGCGGACGTCGCCGCCGGGGTGCGTGAGCACTTCTCCGGCGCCGAGGCGGTCGAGTTGACGTTGGACGTGATGCGCAACGCCAGCAACAAGATCGCGGTCGCGTTGGCCGGCGATGCGCCTCGCGTCGAGAGCGGCACCGAGCACTATCTGCTCGACGCCAACGGTCAGACGGTGTTCAGCTGACGTTCGGGATTGCTGCCTTGGCGGCGGATTTCTGGCGGCCCACGTAGGCCTCGGCCCGTATCCGTTGGTGCATGTGCGGGTAGTGCAGTTCGAAAGCCGGCCGCTCTGAACGGATCCGGGGCAATTCGGTGAAGTTGTGCCGCGGCGGCGGGCAACTGGTGGCCCATTCCAGTGAATTGCCGTGGCCCCACGGGTCGTCAACCGTGACGACTTCGCCGTAACGCCAGCTCTTGAACAGGTTCCAGACGAACGGCAGCACCGAGATTCCGAGAATGAACGCGCCAATCGTGGAGACGATGTTGAGCGTCTGGAAACCGTCGGTGGGCAGGTAATCCGCGTAGCGTCGCGGCATTCCGGAGTCACCGAGCCAGTGCTGGACCAGGAATGTGGTGTGGAATCCGATCAACGTCAGCCAGAAATGCAGCTTGCCCAGGCGCTCGTCGAGCAGCCGGCCGGTCATCTTCGGGAACCAGAAGTAGATTCCGGCGTAGGTGGCGAACACGATGGTGCCGAACAGGGTGTAGTGAAAGTGGGCGACGACGAAGTAGCTGTCGGTGACGTGGAAGTCGAGTGGCGGGCTGGCCAGCAGGACGCCGGTCAGTCCGCCGAGTAGGAAGGTCGCCAGGAAGCCGAGCGCGAACATCATCGGCGTCTCGAAGGTCAACTGGCCGCGCCACATGGTGCCGATCCAGTTGAAAAACTTGATTCCGGTGGGGATCGCGATCAGAAACGTCATGAACGAAAAGAACGGCAGCAGCACCGCGCCGGTGGCGAACATGTGGTGCGCCCACACCGCGATCGACAA
>NZ_JBYCLD010000066.1:0-25620 GCF_057473725.1 Mycobacterium sp. TH-M11
ACCGCCGATGCTCCTGCCGCGTGCAGCGACACGCCTTGCCAGGCAAACGGCAGTGCCACCCCTTCACCGGAGTGTGTGATCACAGCCGCGTGCAACGCCGCGTCGAGGAGCACCGGATGCACCCCGAAGCCGCTCACACCGCCGGCCACCTGCGGCAGCGTCACCTCGGCGAAGAACTCGTCGCCACGGCGCCACAACGCGGTCAGACCCTGAAACGCCGGTCCGTACTGATAGCCGCGTTCGGCCAGTCGTTGATAGCCGTCGGTCACGTCGACGGCGGTCGCTCCCTCCGGTGGCCACACCGAAAGGTCCGCCGCCGGCTCGACCGGAGCCGACGAGAGGACGCCCGTCGCATGGCAGTTCCATCCGGAATCGGCAGTCTCCCTGGCAAACACCGAGAGGCTGCGCTGGCCGGAATCGTCGTCGGCGCCGACCACCACCTGCACCGACACCGAGCCCGACGCGGGCAGCAGGAGCGGCGATTGCAGGGTGAGCTCATCGACCACGGAGCAGCCGACCTCGTCGCCGGCCCGGATCGCCAACTCGACGAAGCCCGCACCGGGGAACACCGCCACGCCGTCGACGGCGTGATCGGAGAGCCAGCCTTGGCTGGCGGTCGACAGCCGGCCGGTCAGCACTACTCCCCCGGAGTCCGGCAATTCGACCACCGCACCCAGCAGCGCGTGTTCGCTGGCGCCGAGCCCCAGCCCGGCCGCGTCGACCGCGGCGCCGTCGCCGGACAGCCAAAAGCGCTTGCGGTCAAAGGCATAGGTCGGCAACTCGACGAAGCTGCCGTTGGGTACCGCCGCACGCCAGTCCACTTTGACGCCCGACACGAAGCCCTGGGCGGCCGACGCGAGGAAACGCCGCAGTCCGCCGTCGTCGCGACCGAGTGTCGGCACGACGACCGCGTCCGCTCCACCCTCGGTCGCGGTTTCTTCGATGCCGGCAATCAATGCCGGGTGCGGACTGCACTCGATGAAAGTCCGGTAGCCGTTGTGGGCTGCGGTGCGCACGGCCTGATCGAATTCAACTGTCCGACGGATGTTTCGGAACCAATAGTCGGGCCCGAGCTCTGCAGTGTCCTGAATGTCGCCGGTGACGGTGGAGAAGAACACCGTGCGAGTCGACCGCGCTTCGGTACCGGCCAGCGCTTGCGCGAGTTGGTCACCGATCTCGTCGACGGCGACAGAGTGCGACGCGTAGTCGACATCAATGCGGCGAGCCCGCGTGTCGCGTTCGGTACACGATGCGACGATCTCGTCGAGCGCGGCCACCTCCCCGGACAGCACGACGGCCGAGGGTCCGTTGATGGCGGCGATACTCACTCGATCGCCATAGGGCACCAACAGCTCTCGCGCCTGGTCCGGCCCGCACGCCAGCGCCGCCATCCCCCCGCGGCCGGACAACGCCAGCAGCAGTTTGCTGCGGAGCGTCACCACTCGAGCGGCGTCGCGCAGCGACAGGGCGCCGGCGACGTAGGCCGCGGCGATCTCGCCCTGGGAGTGGCCGATGACGGCGTCGGGACGCACACCGATCGAGCGCCACATTTCGGCCAGCGAGACCATGACCGCAAACAGCACGGGCTGCACCACGTCGACGCGTTCCAACTCCGGGGCGCCGGACGCGCCACGCAAGACGTCAATCAACGACCAGTCGACGAATTCAGCGAACGCTTCGGCGCACGCAGTCATCTGCTCGGCGAAAACCGGTGCCGAGTCCAGCAATTCGAGGCCCATACCGATCCACTGCGAGCCCTGACCGGGGAATACGAACACCGTCTTACCGGCGGGAGCGGCCGAGCCGGTGATCACCGACGCCCCGGTCAGACCCTGGGCCAGCTCGCCCAGGCCGGCCAGCAACTGGTCGCGGTCGCTGCCCAGCACCACCGCTCGATGCTCGAAGGTCGAACGACCCGCCAGCGACCAGCTCACGTCGGTCGCACTCAGTTCCGCACGAGCGCCGACGAATTCGGACAGCCGTCGCGCCTGCGCCTCCAATGACGCCGCACTCTTGGCCGACACCACCCACGGCACAATCGAAGGCCGCTGCGACGCAACGGTTTCTGCCGGCTCGACCGCCGGCGACTCTTCGATGATCACGTGCGCGTTGGTGCCGCTGATTCCGAACGAAGACACCGCGGCCCGGCGGGCATGACCCTTGGGCGCCCAGGGCTGCGCTTCCGTGAGCAATGCCACCGACCCGGCCGTCCAGTCCACATGCGGGCTCGGCACATCCACGTGCAGGGTCGCCGGCAGCGTTTCGTGGCGGAGGGCTTGCACCATCTTGATGACGCCGGCCACTCCGGCGGCGGCCTGGGTGTGTCCCATGTTCGATTTGATCGACCCCAACCACAGCGGCGTGCCGACGCGGTCTTGGCCGTAGGTGGCCAGCAGCGCTTGGGCCTCGATCGGGTCGCCTAAAGTCGTTCCGGTGCCGTGGCCTTCGACCACGTCCACCTCGCCCGCGCTCAACCCGGCGTTGGCCAGCGCGGTACGCACCACTCGCTGTTGGGAGGGGCCGTTCGGGGCCGTCAGCCCGTTCGATGCGCCGTCCTGGTTGACCGCGATGCCTCGCACCACCGCAAGAACCGGATGTCCCAATCGCAGCGCATCGGAAAGCCGCTCCACGACCAGCATTCCGCCACCCTCGGACCAGCCCACGCCATCGGCCGCTCCGGCGAACGGCTTGCACCGGCCGTCCGGTGACAAGCCGCGGTGCCTGCTGAACTCGATGAAAACCGTCGGGGTGGCGTTGACGGTCGCGCCGCCGGCCAGCGCGAGGTCGCACTCCCCGGAGCGCAACGACTGCACCGCCATGTGCAAGGCCACCAACGACGAGGAGCACGCGGTGTCCACCGAGACCGCCGGCCCCTCCAGTCCGAGGACATAGGCCACCCGTCCGGTGGCCACGCTGGAAGTCATGCCGGTCAGCCGGTAGCCCTCGATCTCTTCGGCGAGCATGCCGTAGCCCTGGACGATGATTCCGGCGAAGACGCCGGTGGCGCTGCCCCGCAACGAGGTCGGGTCAATTCCGGACCGCTCCAACGCTTCCCACGACAACTCCAGCAGCATCCGGTGCTGCGGGTCGGTGGCCAACGCCTCGCTGGGCGCCACGCCGAAAAACCCGGCGTCGAAACCGGCCACGTCGTCGACGAACCCCCCGGAGCGGGCGTAGCACTTGTGCGGCGCGTCGGGATCGTCGTCGAAGAGGCCGGCCAGGTCCCAGCCCCGGTCGGTGGGGAATTCCGACATCACGTCGCGCTTGTCGGCGACCATCTCCCACAAGCTCTCCGGGGAGTCGACCCCGCCGGGGAATCGGCACGACATTCCGACAATGGCGATCGGCTCACCGGAGCGCTCCAGCAGCGCCCGGTTCTTGGTCTTCAGCCGCTCGACCTGGACCAGCGCTTTACGCAACGCCTCGGTTGCATGCTGGAGTTGGTCAGCCATGTCGTTACCCCTCGCCTAACATCGGTCGTCGCTCAAAGAAAAAATGCGGCCCTGGATGATGAGCAGCGTCACTTGCCGCACAGCTGGCGGCTTACCCGCTCTTCGGCCCGAGAACATCGTTGGCGGGCGCCGACTCGCCCACCCCGCACATGGCCTGGCTCCGCAACTGATTCCGGTGCCCAGCGATCCATGGCGAGACTGTACCTGTCACAAGTCGGCCGGAGCCAAGCCTGGTCAGCGCCACCCGTCGGCGGCCGCGGCGGCCCGCATCAAGGCGTCGCACAGTTCGCGAAGCTCGGGGGCGCCCGCACCTTCGTCCAGCGCAATGGCCACGTCTTCGGCCGCGCATCGCACCTGGTAGACGCGATCGGACAGGTCGGCGGCCTCGTCGGCGGAGAGCACGACGGCGTCGGCGGGTACCGCCGCGCCTTGCCCGGCGTTGATCGACGCCCGCTGCTCGTAGGCCCGCTGCCGGCACGACTGGCGGCAGTACTGGCGGCGCCGGCCCAGCCCGCTGTCCGCGACGTCGCGGCCGCACCAGCGGCACGGCTGCGGGTGGGCACGGCGTCTCACGGGACCGACATTAGTCGGGATGCCCGCGGAATCCCGGTATCATGAATCCTCGGGTCGCCCACCGTGCCCGGTGGCCTCGGGAACCAACGCGCCCGCCGTGACGTTGTTCTGGGCGCTAGCTACTGAGAAGATACTTAGAGGAGTGCTAACCAATGGCTGATCGCGTCTTGAGAGGCAGTCGCCTTGGAGCCGTAAGCTACGAGACCGACCGCAATCACGACTTGGCGCCGCGTCACGTTGCGCGCTACCGCACCGAAAACGGCGAGGAATTCGACGTTCCGTTCGCCGACGATGCCGAGATCCCGGGCACCTGGCAGTGCCGCAACGGCATGGAGGGCACCCTCATCGAGGGTGACCTGCCCGAACCGAAAAAGGTCAAGCCACCCCGCACCCACTGGGACATGCTGCTGGAGCGCCGCTCGGTCGAAGAGCTCGAGGAGCTGCTCAAAGAGCGTCTCGATCTGATTCGCACCCGCCGCCGCGGCAACTGACGCTCAGTGCTTGACCGGGGTCGCGCGCGTGCGGTGCAGGCGCCCGTCGATCCCCCACTGCGCCACTTTCACCACCGCTTCGCGAATGTTGGATCCACTCATTTTCGATACGCCGAGTTCGCGCTCGGTAAAGGTGATCGGCACCTCGGCCACCGCGAAGCCGTTGGTGATGGTGCGCCAGGTCAGGTCGATCTGGAAGCAGTAGCCCTTGGAGTCGACGTGGTCGAGGTCGATTTTTTCCAGCACATCGCGGCGGTACGCGCGGTAACCGGCGGTGATGTCGTGGATGCCGATACCCAGCGCCACCCGGGCGTAGGTGTTGGCCGTCCACGACAGCGCCCAGCGTCGCCAGGGCCAGTTCTTCACGTTGCCCCCATCGACGTAGCGCGAACCGATCACCAGGTCGGCGCCGGCGTCGATGCCCTCGAGCAGCAGGTGTAACTGCTCAGGTGCGTGGCTGCCGTCGGCGTCCATCTCGACCAGCGTGGTGTATCCGCGGTCCAGCCCCCAGGCAAAGCCGGCCAGGTAAGCCGCTCCGAGGCCATCCTTGACGGTGCGGTGCATGACGTGGATCAGCCCGGGATGCGCCGCCGCCAGGTCCTCGGCCAGCTGCCCGGTGCCGTCTGGGCTGTTGTCGTCGACTACCAGGACGTGCACATCGGGGCGCGCCGCGCGCAGTCGCTGCACAATGAGCGGAAGATTCTCCCGCTCGTTGAAGGTCGGGATGATCACCAGGGTGCGCAGGCTGGGGCGCGCGCCCGAATCGCCGGTGGTCATAGATCTCCTTTTTCTGGCCCTGGACGGGCGGGGTGTCGACGGTCGTCGTCGGGGTCGGCGGCGCTCGACGCCTCGTCCGGGGCAGCCAGTTCGTCGGCGTCGGGAGCATCGTCGTCGGAGCTCTCCGCCGCGGGGGCGCCCCGGTTTGCCAACTCGGACAGCCTTCGGTGGATATCCGCGAACCATCCATTCTGCAGCATCGCGGCGAACAGGACCGCCAGAGCGGCCACGACGAGAGCTCCCTGGAGAATCGGACTCCACTTCGCGGCGGGAGTCATCGTCTTTTTGAGCCGGACCTGGTTGTCCAGGTAGCCGGGTGTAAAGAAGCGGGTCCGCCCCAGTTCGCGCCCGTCCGGAGTGACGATCGCCGAGATTCCGACGTTGCTGGACACCAGCGTGTAGCGGTCCAACTCCACTGCGCGCAGTTTGGAGAACGCGAGCTGCTGTTCGCTCATCGTCTGGTTGAAGTTGGCGTTGTTGGCCGGCACCGCCAGCAACTGCGCCCCGTTGCGAACCGAGTGCCGCAGCGCGCGGTCGAAGCCGACCTCCCAGCAGGTCGCGATGCCGATCGGGGTTCCGTTGGCCCGCACCACCCCGGAACCCTTCCCCGGCACGATGTACCCGGCCATATCAGCCATGCCGGACAGCTGCTTGAAGAAGCCGCGCCACGGCAGGTATTCGCCGAACGGCTGCACGATCCGCTTGTCGTGCCGGTCGCCGGGACCTGTTTTCGGGTTCCAGACGATCACGGTGTTCGTCTGAGCTGGATCGGCGTTTGCCCGATTCGGGACATCGAGCACCGTGCCGACCAGGATCGGCACCCCGATCGCGTCGACCGCAACCGCAATCTCCTGCGCAGCGTCAGGATTGACAAGCGGATCAATTTCCGACGCGTCTTCGGGCCAGACCACGAAGTCGGGCTGCGGGGCACGGCCGGCGCGCACATCGTTGGCCAGCATTCGGGTTTCGCGCACGTCGTTGCCCAGCACCGCAAGGCGCTGCGCGTTGAACTCCAGGCCTAGCCGAGGCACGTTGCCCTGCACCACCGCGGCGGTGACGACGGGCTCGTTGCCGGACCCGGTGCCGGAGCGCCGAACCTGCGGCCAGACGGCAGCGGCCAGCAAGAACATCAGGCAGATGCAGAACGCGGGCAGCAATACCGCCGGCGGGGCGTCGGCGACCAGCGCGTCCCCGGCGGACTGGCGCCGGTGCGATGCCCACCACCACGACACCGCCTCCATGACGAACGCGGCGGCACCGAAGCCGGTGAGCACGATCGCCAGCGACAACAGCGGCACGCCACCCAGCCGCGCCAACGGCAGAAACGGCCCCGACGTCTGCCCCGCAGCGACCACTCCCCACGGGAAGCCGCCGAATGGAATCGTGCACTTGAGCCATTCCTGAGCCACCCACAGCACCGCGAACCAGACCGGCCAGCCCGGAAGCCGTCGCGCGGTGACGGCCGCGAGCCCGAAGAGGCCCGGGAACAGCGCGCACATCAGCACCAAGGCCAGCAGTGGCGTGTCGCCGACCAGGATGCTGATCCAGCGGATCAGCGGCAGATAGAACGCCAGGCCGAACAGAAATCCGTAACCGAAACCGCCGAACGGCGTGGTGGCCCGCCGGGTCAGCACCCAGGCCAGCACGGCGAAGGCCAGGACGGCGGCCCACCACCAGTTGAATCTCGGATAGCTCGAGCACAGCAACAGACCGGCGACGATCGAAGCGCTCAGCCGCGTCAGCCGCGGCCGCAGCCACCTGCCCGCCGCAGGCACCCGCACGCTCGCCTCGGCAGCCAGCCACACCAGCAGCGCCGCGGTCAGGTGCACCAATCGTCGCCACAGAAACGCGCCGATTCGCACAGTCCGGTCGCGTACCGCCGCGAGCCGGTCGTGCGGCGCGTCAGGCGGCTCGAGATCGTCCTCGATGTCGACCTCGATGCTGCGGTCGAGTTCGGTGTCGACGACCGGGCTTTCGCCGGTCACGGCCAGGTCGTCCTTGACCGGGTCCGTGATCGCCGGGAAGACGTCGGTGGTCTCGGTGTTCTTGGCGGGCCGGATTCGCCAAATACCCCTAGGCATGGATCACCGAGCCGCGATGGACCGTCTGGCGGCAGCGCGGTAGCCGGTCAGTCGAATCCAGCCGCGGCAAGGCCGGCACCTGCGAACGAGGGTCGGTGGACCATCGGCGCACGGCTTGGCTTGACGTCGACGCGGTCGATTCGAATTCGTCGACGTCCCACACCGCATACGACGCGGGTGCGCCCGGGACCAGGCTGCCGCAGAGCCCGTCGCCGGCGCCGCAGGCCCGCCAACCCCCACGAGTCGCGGCAGCGAACGCGGCTCGCGAAGAAATCGCACTGTCGGGGTTGTGGTGGTTGACGGCCGCCCGGATTGTCGTCCATGGGTCCAGGCCCGTCACCGGGGCGTCGGATCCGAACGCGAGAGCCACGCCTTGGGATGCTAACAGCGCAAACGGGTTCAGACGCCCCGCTCGATCGATACCGAGACGACGGGCATACATGCCCTGACGCCCGCCCCAGAGCGCGTCGAAATTGGGTTGCATGCTCGCGATCACTCCCCAGCTGCCGAGCTTGGTTGCCTGCTCGGGGGTGACCATCTCCAGGTGTTCGAGGCGGTGGCCACAGCGGGCCACGGCGGGCACACCGAGATCGTCGACCACCCGCTCCAGGGCGTCGACCACGCTGGCGACCGCGGCGTCGCCGATAACGTGGAATCCAGCCGTCACACCGGCTTCGGTGCACGCCGCGAGGTGCGCCGCGACGGTGTCGCCGTCGAGATAGCGGGTCCCGCGATGCTCGGCTGCGTCGTGGTAGGGGTCGTGCAGCCAGGCGGTGCGCGACCCGACGGCCCCATCGACAAACAGGTCGCCGGCCAGTCCCGCCGCGCCGGTCTCGCCGAGAAGTTCACGTGCCGCGGCGGGGCTGGTGACCGCCTCACCCCAATAGCCGATCACCTCGACGCCGTGGTCGATGGCGCGCAGTTGCTGCCAGTCGTCCAGTCCACCGATCTGCGGACCGGCGCACTCGTGCACGGCGACAATCCCATTGGCGGCCGCGGCAGCCAAGGCGGCCAGTCGCGCGGCGCTGCGCTGAGCGTCGGTCAGTAGGTTGCGCGCGGCAGCGCGGACCCCGTGATGCGCCTCGGCCACCAAGGGCCGCTGCTCGTCGAATCCTGTGGCCGAGGCCAGGGCGTCGACACGCCGCCGCAGACCGGTCGACGCCAGCGCGGAATGCACGTCGACCCGGGCCAGGTAGGCGGGCCGGTCACCGATCATGGCGTCGAGATCCGCGGTGCTCGGTGCCGCGTTCTCCGGCCACGACGACTCATCCCAGCCGTGACCCCAGATCGGCTCGCCGGGGTGAGCCGCCGCGTAGTCGGCGATCAGCTGCAGGCAGTGCCGCGACGAGGTGGCGGTCCGCAGGTCAAGGCCGGTGAACGTCAGCCCGGTCGCGGTGAGGTGGACGTGGCTGTCGACGAATGCCGGAGCGACTAAGCCGCCGGCCAGGTCGACGACGTCCGCGCCGGCGAACTGGTCGCGGCCGATGTCGTCGCTGCCCAGCCACACCACACTCCCGTCGCGCACCGCCATCGCGGTGGCGTCGGGATGGCTCGGGCTGTACACCCTGCCGTTGAGCAGCAGCGTGGCTGGGACGTCGGTCACGCCGAAGAACCTAAACGGTTGAGCTACTCGGACCGCAGGGCGGGCGGTTCGACTTCAGTGACCTCGATGACCTCACCGTCGATGTAGTCGCCGCGGGGCCCGCGGTTGAACACCTCGGCGCCGGCGACGGTGATCAGGGGAATGCGCCGCGCGAAACCACGGACGGCGATGGCGCCCACCAGCGGGCGAGCGGCGGCTCGAGTCGGCGGTAGCAACAGCAGTAGCCCCGCGACGCTGGTCACCAGGCCGGGCACCACCACGAGCAGGGTTCCCAACGCGACAGCCAGGCCGTCGGCGGCCAGTCGCGGTTGGTCGGCACCCAGACCCGACCTCAGGCGGTTGAGCTGCCGCTTGAGTTGCGAGCCCGCGAGCGCGAGGCCCGCGCCGATCGCGGCCAACAGCAGCAGCAGTGTCCACCCGAGCCCGATCGTCGACGCCAGCGCCACGACGACGGCAAGCTCGACGACGACGTAGACCACAAACAGTCGTGACACCATAAACGTGCAACGTCGCCGACGGCGGCCGGAGTTCCACGGACCGCCCTCGCGCGGTTAGATGGCGTGGTGACGACAATCGAGATCGACACCCCGACCGGCCCGATCGACGCGCTGCTCGACATCCCCGAGGGCCCAGGCCCGTGGCCCGGCGTGGTGATCATCCATGACGCAATCGGTTACGCGTCGGACAAGGAAGCGATCAACAGCCACGTCGCCGCGGCCGGATATGTCGCGCTGACCCCGAACCTGTTTTCCCGCGGCGGCTGGGCGCGTTGCATCACCACGGTGATGCGCCAGTTGCTCACCAAGAAGGGGCAGGCTCTCGACGACGTGCTGGCGGCCCGCGACCACCTCAAGGCCCTGCCGGAATGCACGGGGCGCGTCGGCATCGCCGGATTCTGCATGGGCGGACAGTTCGCACTTGTCATGTCGCCCAAAGGCTTTGACGCTTCCGCACCGTTCTACGGCGCGCCGCTGCCCCGCCAGCTCAGCGAGACGCTGGAAGGGGCCTGCCCGGTGGTCGCCAGCTTCGGCGCCCGCGACCCGTTGGGCATCGGGGCGCCGAAAAAGCTGCACCGGGTGCTGGATCACAAGGGCATCACCAACGACGTCAAGACCTACCCGAAGGTCGGGCACAGCTTCGCCAACAAGCTGCCCGCGCAGCCGCTGCTGCGCGTCACCGGCTTCGGCTACGACGCCGCATCCACCGAGGACGCGTGGGCGCGAGTCTTCGCCTTCTTCGGCGAACACCTACGAAGCGGCGCGTAGTTCCAGACCCACGTTGGCTGCCATGCCGCCGCGCAATTTGCTGAACACGCTGAAGAGCTTGCCGACTATGCCGTACTCGCGCCCGATGGCGTCGTACACCTTGCCGGTCTGCGACGTGTCGAGGACGGTGGCGGTCGCTTCGATGGGCTCACTTGTCGGGTTTCCCCGCATGTCGCAGACGGCCAGCGTGACCCGCGGAGTGTTGCGGATTCGCTTGACCTTCCACGACTTTGCCTGCGTGATCACCAGCAGGCGGTCGCCTTCGTTGGCGGCCCAGATCGGTGTTGGCTTGGGCCGGCCATCCTTGGTGAACGTGGTCAAAAGGACGTATTTCGCCTTGGCGACATCTGCAAAACTGGGAGCCATGACGTCAGTGTAGAGGCGAGCGTCAGTAGATTCTGACGTAATCGAACACGTGTTCTAATTGCGTAGGCCGTGGCCGGAGTCGGCAGTGCTGGTGGACGAGCTCAAGGCGGCCCGACGGGCCGAAAACCGTTCTGCGGGCAGGCGCCTGGCAGTGGTCGGCGAGGTGGACTCATGTCGTTTGCGTCAGCTCGGCGGGCGCGAGACGTGGTGCACGGACACCCAGGAGGCGGTCGCCGCGGAGGAGGCTGCCGCGTTGCGCGTCGGTCAGGCGTTGGCGACCAGCCACCTCTATTACGCCCGCGCCATGCGCACGCGACTGCCGCTGGTGGTAGCGCTCCTTCGCGACCACAACATCCGACCCGTAAACGCCGATGCCCCTCCTCGACGAAACCACCAAACTCTGTTGCCTGACCCACACGGCACCCGGTGTGACTCCATAGGCTGAGGCGAGCGGTGCGCGGTCATGACGCCAAACCCCATGGCGGATTTAGCGACTATTTGCTCACTGAGGTCGCATCGCGTCGGCGCGGCGGTCAGAACGCGATTGACGAGAGCAGGTCAGCAAATACGGAGGGGTCCACCGCCGTCGCGGGGTCCAGCCCCGAGGCGAGATCGGCGGCCGACATGGTGTCGATACCACTATTGGCCGCGACATCCGCAGCCACACCGCCACTTGTAGCACCGAGCAGGTCGTCGAACAACGTCGTCGCCTTGCCGAAGTCTGCGGTATCACCGGTGAACACCGCATTGGCCAGGTCGTTGAACAGCGCCCCGTCCTGCGGAGACGCCAGCTCCACTCCGCCGACGTCGACCGGGCTGGTGGCGTCGGGGTTGAACAGCGGCGGCGCGTCGGAGCCGCCGAAGTTGACCAGATCAACCACCTGGTGGCTGTCGCCGACGGGCACCAGGTAGGAAAGAGAACTGCTGTCGTTCACCCTGACCACAGCTTGTTCGAGTCCTGGGAGCCAGGCGTCTTGGATGAAGAGATTGTCGGTTGAAACCGGCGATGTGCTGAATTGGTCAAACGTCCCGATGCTGTTCAACATCGCCGGATAGCTGTCAAACTCACCGGCTATCGGCGATGTACCCAGCCCCAATGAATCGCTCGGGTCCGACAGTGTCGCGTTGGTCAGCGCATCCGCGGTGTCACTGGTCGGCGTCACCGTCCAGCCGTTAATCACGTCGTCACCGCTATCGGCATGCGCCACACCCACTCCGAGTGCCGCAGCAACCGCGGCGGCACCACCGACCAATCCCATGCCAACACCCAAGCGGCCGAAACAATTAACAGACATACCGACATCCTTCCGTCGCCGAATCCGCGATCGCCGCGCACCCGCGTCTTGGAACTCGATTTACCAAGGAACCGATCTCCGGTTCCTGTTCGGCACCACCAAACCGACCCGCACACCCACCCTCGACAAGGCCACTGTGTTATCGCGCCTGGTCACCAAATCGGGCGCAGGCTTTATCCCGGACGCATGGGGGTAGATCCGAACTTGCGAGCAACCTGATGCTGGTGTGTCGGCCGGTCGTGCGCTTGCCGCTTTCTGTCTGCCACTGCTGGCGTCGAGTGTGAAACGTGGGCGGGATTTTCGCGATTCTCCCGCCCACGTTTCACGCTCGACGCCCAGGACGCACACTCGACGCACGTGGCCCGCACCTGACCCGAAAACGCCCGCAGTAAGGGGTCCCCGACTCGCGAGCAAGGTCGGCTGTCTCGGTCTTGTTTGGCGTCACCACTGACGAAAACCACTGGTGAATGTCACGATAGGGGCTGTGGGGCGTCGTTTGCGACATGTGAGGCAGCCCGTAAAGGTGGGCCTGCGGGCGATTCCAGGCCTGACGTCCGACTGCGACGGCTCCGGCTAGGTTTCGCGAATCGGCGAAATAGACCTACATATCGGCGATGTCGCTCTCGCCCCACTTCGCGTATCCTTACCTCAGGAGAAATGTAAGGAGTTGTCATGGATGTTGCTGCCAAGCTGACATCAAAGGGGCAGGTAACCGTTCCAAAGGCAGTGCGAGATGCGCTCGGCCTTGAGGAAGGCGACAACGTCATCTTCCGAGTGGAAGGCAATCGAGCGGTGTTGGCCCGGACACCAGACTTTCTTAGCCTGGCGGCAACGGTCCCGGTGCCGACGGCGAAACGCAACATGTCCTGGGATGAGGTGCTCCGTCGCACCAGGACCGCTCGAGCTTCGGACCGCCGTTGACCGCGATCATCGACACCAACATCCTCGTCCGTCATCTCACGGGCGACCCACCCACGATGGCGGCCCGCGCGACCGCCTACCTCCGGACCGAACGAGAGTTATTGCTGACCGACCTCATCGTGGCTGAGACTGTGTACGTATTGGAGTCCTTTTACCAAGCACCTCGCCAGCAGGTTGCCGAAGCCATGAGGTCGCTCATCGCATTCAACTCGATTGCCTGCGTGGACCCAGCGCTTCTTTTGCGTGCAATCGCGGTTTACGAGACTGACCGGATTGACTTCGCGGAGTCCTACCTCGTCGCTTGCGCCGAGAGCACCGGAGTCGGGAGGGTGGCCTCTTTCGACCGATCCATCGACCGCGTCGCCACAGTTGAACGGATTGAACCACCGCCGGTCTGAGCCGATGACGGCGACGCCCACCGCGAGGGGGTAGGTTCCCGACTTGCGAGAAAGCTGAAATGCCTGCGCCGCCTTCATCATTTGATCAAAACGTTCTGGGGCGGCACGACCAGCAACTCCCGACGGCACCGTCACACCGCCCCGACCGCACCGCGAAGATGCCCAAGCGCCGACGCACGCGCGCACAGAATCGGGCCAGCTACGCAGGCCGAGCAGCGTGGCCGCAACCGGAAGCGGCCAGGCGCGCCCGCAGCGCCCATCGTGGCCCACGACGAGCCACCGCCGTTCTGACACTGCGGGGGTGACATCTCAACGCGGCATCCTGCGCCAGACGAACTGCGGCAGCAGCGCGAACACGATCGAAACGGGCCCCAATGCCCACGGAATCCACACCGTGCGTCGGCCCTTGGCCAGCGCCCGCGCCGTCGCCGCGGCCACCTGCGCCGGGGTGCTGGACAGCGGCGCCGGCGTCATGCCCTGCGTCATCCGGCCGATCACGAACCCGGGCCGCACCAGCAGTAACCGCACACCGCTTCCGTGCAGCGCATCGGAGAGCCCGCTGGCGAATCCGTCCAAGCCGGCCTTGGCCGACCCGTAGACGTAGTTGGCCCGACGCACCCGAGCGCCGGCGATCGAGGAGAACACCACCAGCGCCCCGCGACCGGCGTGGCGCATCGCGGTGGCCAGCTGAATGAGCATGCTGACCTGCGCGACGTAGTCGGTATGCACCACCGCCACCGCATGCGCGGCGTCGGTCTCGGCGCGGCTCTGGTCGCCGAGGATCCCGAACGCCAACACCGCAACATCGATCGAGCCGTGCTCGGCGACGACGGAATCGACCAGCGGCCCGTGCGATTCGATGTCGTCGGCATCGAATTCGAGGGTCGACACGTTTGCTGCCCCGGCCGCCTGAATCGCCGCAACCTCGTCGGCGAGCCGGTCGGCGTTGCGGGCCGCCAGCACGATCGACGAGTGCGGCGCAAGCCGCACGGCGAGTTCGACGCCGATTTCGCTGCGGCCACCCAGAATCAGCACCGTGCGCGCGCCCGTGTCGTCCACGGTTGCGATTATCTCCTGCGCTAGCGTAGGCGATGATGGCGAACTCCACGGCCCGGCTGACCGACGATGCGCTGGCATTTCTGACCGAGCGTCACCTCGCCATGCTGACCACGCTGCGTGCCGACAACTCGCCGCACGTGGTGGCGGTGGGTTTCACGTTCGACCCGAAAACGCACCTCGCCCGGGTGATCACCACCGGCGGCTCGCAGAAGGCGGTCAACGCCGACCGCGGCGGGGTCGCGGTCCTCAGCCAGGTCGACGGCGCCCGTTGGCTGTCGCTGGAAGGCCGGGCGAGCGTCAACGGCGACACCGACGCCGTGCGCGACGCGGAACTGCGCTACGCCCAGCGCTACCGCACACCTCGGGAGAACCCGCGCCGGGTGGTCATCGAGGTGCACGTGGAGCGAGTGCTGGGATCGTCAGATCTGTTGACCCGCAAGGCCGAGTAATCCTCTAGACCAGGGTCGCGCCCGGCGCCCGGATCACCAGCGGCACCGCCGGGAAATAAGCGGCCATCTCCGGCCGCGACTTGGCCAGCGCAGCGGTGCCGTAACCGCGGTGCCGGTAGTTGGGGTGAATCCAGATACGGACGTGCACCTCGTGTCCGTTCAACTCGCCGAACACCATCCCGACCTTCTCGTCGCCGTCGACCGCGACGAACCAGGCGGCTTCCTCGGCGTCGAAACGTTCTTGCGCCGAACGGATTTCGTCCTCAACCCCACCGGCAGGGGCACCCGAGCCGTCGCCCTTGGCACCGATCTCCTCGGTCCGGACCGAAAAGATGTCGCGGTCGGCGGCAACGGAGAACGGCCGCAGCGCCAGGGTTTCGCCGGCGCTGGCCGGACGGTCCTTGAAGGTGAAACTCAGAATATTGTTCAGGTCTTCGAGCTCGGCGACGATCTTCTTACGCGAGTCCTTGGTCAACTGGTCGAACGACATTCCGATCACCGCTTCGGCGCCCAGCCGCGAGGTGCCGAGCAACTCCACGATGCGATCCACCGCCGCGGGCCGGTCGTCGGCCTCCACGATCAGGTCGAGCACTTCGTGACGTCGTTCCAGCGCGTTCATCAGCGCGTTGGTGATCTCTCGGCGGGCGGCGGCGCGGTCGTGGTCAGTCATGGTTTTAGCGTAGTACCCCAGGTGCGTTCTGCGCCTGCCGCGTTGCTGTGGACTCAGGTCTGAACTGGCACCACGATCAGTTCGTGTGGCCGGTGGTTCACCGACTGGGCGCCTCGCTCCCCCACGACCACGATGTCTTCGATCCGGGCTCCCCAATGACCGGGGAAGTAAATTCCCGGCTCCACAGAGAACGCCATGCCGGCCTTGAGCGGCAGGTCGTTGCCCGCGACGATGTAGGGCTCCTCGTGCACCGACAACCCGATGCCGTGGCCGGTGCGGTGCACGAAGTACTCGGCGAGCCCGGCCTCGGCAAGCACGTCGCGGGCGGCGGCGTCGACCTGCTCGGCGGTCACCCCGGGGCGCACCGCCTCGACGGCCGCCCGCTGCGCCCGTTGCAGAACCGAATAGCACTGTGCCACTTCGGGTTTAGGCTGACCCATACTGTAGGTGCGAGTCGAGTCGGAATTGTAGCCAGGGGCGTAAGGGCCACCGATGTCGACGACGACGATGTCGCCGACCTGGATCTCGCGGTCGGAGTATTCGTGGTGCGGGTCGGCGCCGTGCGGTCCGGAGCCGACGATGACAAACGCCACCTCCGTATGGCCCTCGGCGACAATGGCTTCGGCGATATCGGCCGCGACGTCGGCCTCGGTTCGGCCCGGCACCAGAAACTGCGGAACCCGGGCGTGCACCCGGTCGATCGCAGCGCCCGCTTTACGCAGCGCGTCGATCTCGGCGTCGTCCTTGACCATCCGCAGTTCCCGCAAGACGTCGGTGGCCAACACCGGCAGCACACCGAGCACGTCGGCCAGCGGCAGCAGGTGGAGAGCCGGCATCGAGTCGGTGACCGCGGTCGCCGCCGGGGCGCCGCCCACCGCGGCGGCAACCAACGCATAGGGGTCGTCGCCGTCGACCCAATCCCGAACCACCACACCGAGTTCAGCCGCCGCAGACTCCTTCAGCGACGCCAACTCCAGCCGCGGCACGACGATCGTCGGGTCACCGGAGACCGGCAGCACCAGCGCGGTGAGTCGTTCGAAGGTCTGCGCCCGCGAGCCGACCAGATAGCGCAGGTCGTAGCCGGGCGTGATCACCAGACCGGCCAGGCCCGCTGTCTCGGTGGCCGCCGTCGCGGCTGCCACCCGGCGGCGGTAAACGTCGGCATCGAACCGGTTGGGACTCATGCGTGCCAGGCTACTGGCAGGATGACGGGCATGTCCGCACCGCTGCTGCTACTCGACGGCGCCAGCATGTGGTTTCGGTCCTTCTTCGGCGTCCCCTCCTCGATCACCTCCCCCGACGGTCGACCGGTCAACGCGGTCCGCGGCTTCCTCGACTCCGTCGCCACCGTGATCACCCGACACCGACCCGGCCGACTGGTGGTCTGCCTGGATGTGGACTGGCGCCCGCAGTTTCGCGTCGAGGCCATCCCGTCGTACAAGGCGCACCGGGTCGAGGAGGAAAACCCAAGCGGGCGAACCGATGTCGAGGAGGTTCCCGACGACCTGTCACCGCAAGTCGAGATGATCGCCGACATTCTCGACGCCTTCGGCATCTGCACCGGCGGCGCCGACGGCTACGAAGCCGACGATGTGATCGGCACGCTGGCCGCCCGGGAGCGCCACGATCCGGTGATCGTCGTCAGCGGCGACCGCGACCTGCTGCAGGTGGTCCGCGACGAACCGGTCGCCATCGGGGTGCTCTACCTCGGCCGCGGTCTGACCAACGCGACACTGCTGGGTCCCGCCGAGGTAGCCGAACGCTACGGCGTGCCGGCCGAACGGGCTGGCCAGGCCTACGCCGAACTGGCCCTGCTGCGCGGCGATCCATCCGACGGGCTGCCCGGCGTGCCCGGGATCGGCGAGAAGACCGCGGCGACACTGCTGGCACAGCACGGCTCACTGGAGGCCATCCTGGCCGCCGTCGAGGATCCGAAATCGGCACTGGCCAACGGAGTTAGAACCAAACTGAGATCAGCGGCCGACTACATCGAGGCGGCCGGACCGGTGGTCCGCGTGGCGACCGACGCCCCGGTCACCTTCTCCACCGACAGCGATGCACTGCCCCTGGCGGCGGTGGATCCGCCACGGGTGGCCGAGCTTGCCACCCAACTGGGCGTCGGGTCGTCGATCGCCCGTCTGCAAAAAGCACTCGACGCGTTGTGAGCTACTTGGGCCGGCCGACTTCGTAGGTGCCCTTGTTGTCCTGGAATGTGACGGTGACCGACCGCTTGGTGCCGTCGATGCTGACGTCGCAGTCGAAGGTCTGCCCCTTCTTGACGGTCGGGTTCTGACCGTTGTTGCACTTGACGTCCTTGACGTTCTTCGCGCCGTACCCGTTCGTGCCGTCGGTGAGGATCTGTTGAACACCGGCCTCGGCCTTGCCGACATCGAGCTTGGTGGTGACGAAGAATCCGGGCGCCCAAAAGCCCAGCACCAGGATCACTGCGACGGCGACGGCCGCCAAGACACCGGCAATGGTGCCGACCGTCTTCTTCGAGCGCTTCGGCCCGGCCGGCGGCTGTCCGTAGGGGCCCGGGTACTGGCCGTACTGGCCCGGCTGCTGAGGGTACTGACCGGGCTGGCCGTACTGACCGGGCTGACCGTATTGGCCGGGCTGCTGGCCGTATTGGCCCGGCTGCGGGGCGTAGGCGGCGGGCTGACCGGGGTACTGCCCCTGCTGCGGGTAGACCTGCGGGTACTGCGTCGGTGGGTAATACTGCATCGGCGGCTGCTGATATTGCCCGTACTCGGTGGGCGTGTAGGCCGGCGCCTGCCAGGTTGGCTGTTCGCCGCCGGCGACCTGCCAGCCCTGCTCACCGCCTGGTTGTTGTTGCCACGGTGAGGCCTGCTGGAGCTGATCCTCGCCGGATTGCTGACCTTCGCCCTGCGGCGGCTGCCACCCCTGCGTCGGGTCGGATCCCTGCGGTCCGCTCATCGTGTCTCAATCCTCCTGGTTGCAGTCATCGCATCGGTCGCCGTAGGCAACCGTAACCTCGGCTCAGCCTACCCGGCGTCAACCGCCACGACGCCGCGCCGAATCGCGTCGATCGCGCGTTTGGCTGCGGTTCTGAGCTGGGGTTGCGGGGCGGCGTTGCGCACCTGGTCCAGCAGATCCAGTACCTGTCGACACCACCGGACGAAATCGCCGGGCGACAGGGCCGAGCCGGTGCCCTCGCTGTCGGCGGCGGCCAAGGCGGTGACCAAGTCGCCGCTGCTGGCCCAACGGTAGATGGCGGCCACGAAACCGTCGTCCGGCTCGCGGCTGGGCGTGATGCGGTGGCGCTGCTCGTCGGCGCGCAACTGTGCCGAGAGTCGGCGTGTCTGGGTGAGCGCCTGCCGCAGCTTCGGCGTCGGCACCTGGTCGTTGCGCGGCGCCCCGGGTCCATCTCCGCCGCGGGTCTCATACACCACCGACGACAGCACGGCCGCGAGTTCGGCGTCCTGGAGCCCGGTCCACACGTCGGCGCGGAGGCACTCGGCAACCAGCAGGTCGCTCTCGCTGTAGATCCGGGCCAGCAGGCGGCCGTCGTCAGTCACCGTGGGACGGCCGCCGTCGAGCGCGATGAATCCGCGCTCGGTCAGCAGCCCGACGATCCGGTCGAACGTGCGGGCCAACGAGTTGGTGGCGGCGGCGACCTTCTTCTCCAGCGCCGCATTGTCGCGCTCGATGCGCAGGTAGCGCTCGGCGATCCGGATCCGGGTTTCACGATCAGCGTCGCGGTGGCCCGGATGACGACGCATCTTCTCCCGCAGCGCCGCCAACTCGGGGTCGGCGTCGCGGCCTTCGGGGCGCTTGGCGCTGCGGCCGCCGGAGGCCGGCAGTCCGGCGGCCGCCGAACGCAGCGCCGACGCCAGGTCGCGGCGAACCCGCGGTTGCCGGTGTTCGATGCGCTTGGGCAACGTCATCGATCCGACGGGCGCCGACTCCCCGGAATAGTCCGCTGAGGAAATCCTTCCCGCCCAACGGTTTTCGGTGAGCACCAACGGACGCGGGTCGGACTCGTCGCGGGCCGCCTCCAGGACGACTGCCAGCCCGCCGCGCCGCCCGTGCGTGATCGTGATGATGTCCCCCTTGCGCAGCGTCGATAGCGCGTCGTTGATCGCCTGACGACGCTGCAGGCGTGATGCGCGGGCCTGCGCGCGCTCGTACTGGCTGATCTCTTCCCGCAGCCGGGCATAGTCAAGGACGGCCGCATCCTTGCCGCCGAGTTCGGCGGCAACGTCGTCGAGCATCTGGCGGCCACGTTCGATGCCACGGACCAGGCCGACCACCGAGCGGTCGGCCTGATACTGCGCGAACGACCGCTCCAAGAGCCGGTGCGCCTGCTCGGTGCCCACCCGGTTCACCAGGTTGATCGTCATGTTGTACGACGGCGCGAACGAACTGCGCAGTGGGAAGGTCCGGGTCGAGGCCAGGCCCGCTACCTCGGCCGGTTGGGTGGTCTCCTCGCCGGGATGCCAGAGCACCACGGCGTGACCCTCGACGTCGATGCCGCGCCGACCCGCCCGGCCGGTCAGCTGGGTGTACTCGCCAGGCGTCAACGGCAAGTGCTGCTCGCCGTTGTACTTCACCAGCCGCTCCAACACCACCGAGCGCGCGGGCATGTTGATCCCCAAAGCCAGTGTCTCGGTGGCGAAGACGGCGCGGATCAACCCCGCGGTGAAGAGCTCCTCGACGGTATGCCGGAAAACCGGAAGCAGGCCGGCGTGGTGGGCGGCGATGCCGCGCATCAGCGCCTCGCGCCACTGGTGGTAGCCGAGCACGTCGAGGTCTGAGTCTTCGAGGTCACCGCAGCGATGGTCGATTACCTCGGCAATCTGCGCCCGCTCCGCTTCGGTGGTCAGCCGTAGCGACGACCGAAGACACTGTGTCACCGCGGCGTCGCAACCGACCCGGGAGAACACGAACGTGATCGCCGGCAACAGTCCGTCCGCGTCGAGCAGCCGTATGACGTCCGGGCGCGGCGGCGGGCGGTAGAAACCCGGGCGCCCGGAGCCACTTCGGCCGCCCCCGCCTCGCGGACCGCGCCAGTCGGCCAGTCGATCGGCCTCACGTCGATGGGCGATGTGGCGCAACAGGTTTGGGTCGACGATTGCGTGCCGCCGGTCCCCTGACTCGGGTGCGCTGTAGTCGAAGAGGTCAAAGAGTCGCTTGCCGACCAGCATGTGCTGCCACAGCGGGACCGGACGGTGGTCGTCGACCACGACGGTAGTGTCGCCGCGCACGGTCTGGATCCAGCCGCCGAACTCCTCGGCGTTGCTGACCGTCGCCGACAGGCTGACCAGTCGAACGTCGTCGGGCAAATGCAGGATCACCTCCTCCCACACCGCGCCCCTCATCCGGTCGGCCAGAAAATGCACCTCATCCATGACCACATATGAAAGACCTTGCAACGCAGGAGAATCCGCGTAAAGCATGTTGCGCAGCACCTCGGTGGTCATCACCACCACCGGGGCGTCGGCATTGACCGACTGATCGCCGGTGAGTAGCCCGATCTGCTCTCTGCCGTAGCGGGCCACGAAATCGCTGTGCTTCTGGTTGCTCAGCGCCTTGATCGGCGTCGTGTAGAAGCACTTACCGCCCGAGGCCAACGCCAGGTGCACCGCGAATTCTCCGACGATGGTCTTGCCGGCCCCGGTCGGGGCACACACCAGCACACCGTGGCCGCCCTCCAGGGCCGCACAGGCCCGCCGTTGGAAAGGATCGAGCTCGAATGCCAGTTCCGCTGCGAATCGCGCTAATTCACCGGCGAGCGCATCACCGCTGCCGGCGTCAGGTGATGTCGTCATGAGGTCCGGCGATGCTCGACGGTGCTCCGACCGCAGACGGTGAGTCGACCGCGGGCGGCGGATCGATGACCGATGCTTCGTCGTCGTGGAGGGCGGTCAGCGCTTCGCGTCTGGCTTTGCGTTTGTCGTGCACGCGCGCGATTTGGATGGACAGTTCGAGCAGCAGCGTCAGCGCCAGGCCCAGCGCCGTCATCGAGAACGGGTCGGAGCCGGGCGTGAAAATCGCCGCGAAGACGAACATGGCGAAGATCAGGCCACGCCGCGCTGACTTGAGTCGCTCGTAGGTCAACACCCCGACGAAGTTGAGCATCACGACGAGCAGCGGGAATTCGAAGCTGACGCCGAACACCAACAGCAGGTTGATCAGGAACCCGAAATACCGATCGCCCGACAGCGCGGTCACCTGCACGTCGCTGCCGACGGTCAGCAGGAAGTGCAGGGCTTTGGCCAGCACGAGATAGGCCAGCACCGCGCCGGTGACGAACAACAGCGCCGCCGGAACCACGAACGCGACCGCGAACCGCTTCTCCTTCTTGTACAACCCGGGGGTGATGAACGCCCACAACTGGTACAGCCACATCGGGCAGGCCAGCACCACACCGGCCGTCAATGCCACTTTGAGCCGGAGCATGAACTGGTCGAACGGTGCCGTGGCCAGCAGCCGGCATTGGCCGTTGGCGATGTCGGCCCGCGCCGATGGTGGCAACGCGCAGTACGGATGACGCAGCCACTCGCCGAGGCTTTCCGTGCCGAACAACGGCTGGGAATACCAGACGAAGCCAACCGCGGTGGTCAGCGCGATGATCGCCAGCGAGATCAGCAGTCGCGCGCGCAACTCGGTGAGATGGGCCACGAGTGACATGGTCGCGTCGGGGTTGGTACGGCTACGACGCGAACGCGGATCTAGCCGCCGGAACAAATCGGTGGTGCGCACAGTGAATTGGCGCTCGGGCGCCGTGGCGGCGAAGCCAGGCTAGGCCGAGCGACCGTCGGCCGCCGGCGGATCGACCCGCTCGGAGTGCACCGGCTGTGCCGGCGCGGCCTGGGTGACGGACGGATCGGATTTGTGGTCGCTTTGCAGTTCGCGGACCTCGGATTTGAAGATGCGCAGCGACTTACCCAGTGAGCGTGCGGCGTCGGGCAGCCTCTTGGCGCCGAACAAAACAATCACCAGGACCGCGATGATAGCCAGGTGACCCGGAGTCAGAGCGTTCACGTGTGTTTACCTCCAGATGTCCCCACGATGCTACCGCAGCCGCGGTTCGATCAGCCGGGCCGCGCCGCGGCCTGGTAGGCCGCCAACGCGGCGACAGCCTCGGTGGCGACCCGGTTGGCCAGCGAATCCGGCTCAAGTACCCGGACCGCGGAGCCCAGACCCAGTACCTGGCGGGCCATCCAGTCTTCGGAGGCGTAGGTCATCGCCGCCTCGCAGTAACCGCCGGGCAGTTCGTGCAGCAACCGCATCGGGTAGTACTCGAACATCCAGGACGCTTCGGGCGCCAACCGCAACCTCGCCGACGGCAACGACGGGTCGGCGTCGAACAGTGAGGTGTCCGGCGGCGCCTGGATCGCGGGTTCTGGTGGCGCAGCGGGCTCGTCGAGCACGGTCGCCCCGACGATACGGTCGAACCGGAACAGCCGGACTCCTTCGGACTCCCGCGACCACGCCTCCAGATAGCTCTGGCCGCCGATGAGCAGGATCCGGATCGGGTCCACGATGCGGGTGGCCAGCGTGTCGTGCGAGGCGGCGTAGTAGTCGATGCTCAACGCCTTGCCGGCGCGAACCGCGGCGCGAACCGCCGCAGCCGCCGCACCTTCGACCGGCGCGGGATCATCGACCTCGGTGACCTCGCTGCCGTGTCCGGCCGCGCCCGCAGCGGCTTCGATCTTGGCGATCGCGCTGCGCGCGGCTTCCGGATCGACCACCCCGGCAATGTCGGCAAGCGCGCGCAGCGCCAGCAGCAGTCCGGTCGCCTCGGGCGAGGTCAGCTGCAGCGGGGTGTCGATTCCGGCGGAGAAGATCACCTCGATGGTGTCGCCGGTGAATTCGAAGTCGATCAGATCGCCCGGGCCATAACCCGGCAGGCCGCACAACCACAGCTGGTCGAGGTCCGCCCCGAGCTGCTCGACCGAGACGCCCAGTTCAGAGGCGGCTTGGGTGCGGGTTACGCGCGGGTTGGCCTGAAAGTAGGGAACCATGTTCAGCAGACGCACCAGGCGGGTCGACACGGGTGTCACGAGCGCGGCTCCTCGACGTGGGCGCGCAACAGGCCCAATACCTCGTCGCGCAGCGTTGCGGGTTCTAAGACGACGGCGTCGGCGGCGTAGCCGGCGATATCGCGCGCCAGCCGGCCGGTGGTTCCGACGTCGACCTCGATGACCTCGCCATCGCGGCCGTTGACCTGCCGCGACCCCAACGACGTCCCGGCGCGCCGCAGCGCGGTGGCGCGTCCGTCGGCGACCCAGACCTGTGCCCGCACGCCCGTCGGTGGGTCACCGACGACCTTGGCGACGATGTCGCGCAGATCGATGTCGTCGGGTGTCTCAACGACACCGGCCGGACCGACCGGTGTCACCTCGGCTCCGATGCGCGACAACCGGAACGTACGGGTGGCGTTGCGGTCTCGGTCGTGACCGACGAGGTACCAGCGACCTTTCTCGGTCACCACTCCCCACGGCTCGACCGTGCGAACCGTATACGGGTCGGCACGCGACGGCCGGTGCCGAAACTGCACGGCCTGCCGGGCCGTGACCGCCGCCAGCAGCGCGTTCAGCACGTTTTCGGAGCCACGCAGTCCGACGCTGCCGGCCGGTGACGCGATGGCGATCGGCGCGTCGGGGTCGACGTCAACTCCGGCTGCCCGCAATTTCAGCAGTGCACCCTGGGTGGCGGTGATCAGCTCAGGTGACTCCCACAACTGGGTGGCCACCGCGACGGCGGCGGCCTCGTCGGCGGTCAACTCGACAGCGGGCAGCGCATAGCTGTCGCGGTTGATCCGGTAACCCTCCACCGGGTCGTAGGACGAGACCCGGCCGGTCTCCAGCGGGATGCCCAGATCGCGCAGTTCGTTCTTGTCGCGCTCGAACATGCGCGAAAACGCTTCATCGCTGACGCTGTCGGCGTACCCGGCCACGCTGGAGCGGATCTTCTCCGCGGTGATGTAGCTACGGGTGGACAGCAGCGCGATGACCAGATTCATCAGCCGCTCGACTTTGGAAACCGCCACGCCTAGAGGTTAGGGCAATACCCTGCGCGGCAAAGTCAATGCAGCGCGGCCATCTTGGCGGGCGAGCCTGACTGCTTGCCGAACGCGGCCGGCGAGCGCTCAGCTACATGCTGGCGATCAGCCTCTTGACCCGCTCGTCGACCGACCGGAAGGGATCCTTGCACAGCACGGTGCGCTGCGCCTGGTCGTTGAGTTTGAGGTGCACCCAGTCCACGGTGAAATCGCGACCCGCGGCCTGAGCGGCGCTGATGAACTCACCGCGCAGCCGGGCCCGGGTGGTCTGCGGCGGTTGGTCGACGGCCGCGTCGATGTCCTCGTCGGTGGTGATGCGCGCGGCCAGGCCCTTGCGCTGCAGCAGGTCGAAGACTCCACGGCCGCGCTTGATGTCGTGGTAGGCCAAATCAAGCTGGGCGATCTTGGGGTCGGACAGCTCCATGTCATAGCGGTCCTGGTAGCGCTGAAACAGCTTGCGCTTGATCACCCAGTCGATTTCGGTGTCGACCTTGGCGAAGTCCTGGCTTTCCACCGCGTCGAGTTGGCGACCCCACAGGTCGACGACCTGCTCGATCTGCGCGTTGGGCTCGCGGGTCTGCAAGTGCTCGACGGCGCGCGCGTAGTACTCCCGCTGGATATCCAGCGCGCTGGCCTGACGCCCGCCGGCCAGCCGTACCGGCCGCCGGCCGCTGCTGTCGTGACTGACTTCACGGATGGCGCGGATCGGGTTGTCGAGCGAAAAGTCTCGGAAAGCGACGCCGGCTTCGATCATCTCCAGCACCAGCGACGCGGCGCCCACCTTGAGCATGGTGGTGGACTCGCACATGTTGGAGTCGCCGACGATGACGTGCAGGCGCCGGTACTTCTCGGCATCGGCGTGCGGTTCGTCGCGGGTGTTGATGATGGGACGGCTGCGCGTGGTGGCCGAGGAGACGCCTTCCCAGATGTGTTCGGCCCGTTGCGACAGGCAGAAGGTGGCCGCCTTCGGGGTTTGCAGCACCTTGCCCGCGCCGCAGATGAGCTGGCGGGTGACCAGGAAAGGCAGCAGCACGTCGGAGATCCGGGAGAACTCGCCGGCCCGCACGATCAGGTAGTTCTCGTGGCAGCCGTAGGAGTTGCCCGCCGAATCGGTGTTGTTCTTGAACAGGTAGATGTCGCCGCCGATGCCCTCGTCGGCCAGCCGCTGCTCGGCGTCGATCAGCAGGTC
>NZ_JBYCLD010000067.1:0-3813 GCF_057473725.1 Mycobacterium sp. TH-M11
AATGGTTCGATCCCAGCCACGCGCACCGAGTGCTGTGGCCCGACCGGGAATACCGGGCCGATCTTGACATTCTGATCGCGGGCTGCGGCACCAACCAAGCGTCGGTTTTCGCGTTCATGAACCCGGACGCGAAAGTGGTGGCGATCGATATCAGCCAGCCGTCGCTGGATCATCAGCAGTTCCTCAAAGACAAGCACGGGCTGTTCAACCTGGAGTTGCACCTGCTGCCGATCGAGGAACTGCCTTCGCTGGGCTTGGATTTCGACCTGATCGTGTCGACCGGCGTGCTACACCACTTGGCCGATCCGCAAGCAGGGATGAACGCCGTGGCACGTTGTCTGCGCCCCGATGGCGCCATGGGCGTGATGTTGTACGCCAAGTACGGCCGCGCCGGACTCGAGTTGCTGCAGTCGTTCTTCCGCGACTTGGGGCTCGGCCAAAACGAATCATCGATTGCGTTTGTGCGCGAGACGCTATCGCTGCTCTCCGCCGATCACCCGGTGCAGCCCTATCTGCGGATGGCGCGAAATTTGCAGTCCGATGCCGTACTCGTGGACACATTCCTGCACGGCCGCGAACGCAGCTACACCGTCGACGACTGCATCGACCTAGTCAACAACGCCGGGCTGGTGTTTCAAGGGTGGCTCAACAAGGCCCCGTACTACCCACACGACCTGTTCGTGCGGCCCAACACGGTCTATCCGGCAATAGACGCCCTGCCCGAGCCGGCGCTGTGGTCGGCAATCGAGCGTCTCAACACAGTCAACGCCTGCCACTTCTTCATGGCGTGCCGCCCAGAGCGGCCCAGACAGTCCTATGCGATTGATTTTTCGACGCAGGACTGCCTGGACTACGTTCCGTTGATGCGGATGCGCTGCGGTCTGTCCGGCAGCGAAATTTACCGGTCGGACTGGCGGACAACGCTGAATTCCGCTCAGTTGCCCTTAGTGCAGCACGTCGATGGCCATCGCACGATCCGAGAGATTGCCGCCTCGGTGCACAACGAGACCGCGCAACGCGGCAGCGTGGCCGACGTCGAGAAATTCGCCCGCAAGTTCTTTGAGGCCCTGTGGCGCCTGGATTTCCTGACGATGAGCCTGAACTCGCGCCCGTAAAACGACAACCACATCCGGCCGACGTAACCGCGGCGAATGAGATCGCCATACCGCCCGCGGATGCGCGCTACCATCAGCCAATGCCCGATGGATCGCACACCAAAGCCACCCGTCCGGAAATCCCTAAGGAGTCCCCGATTAACGAAAAGCCTTCGTCCCACAAACCATCAGGGCTGTCGCAATGGCTGACCTACGTGGTCGCCGTAGTCGCCGTCGCCGGATTGGCGCTAGCCGCCCTGGCGTATTTCCACCCAGCACGTAACGCCGCCTCGGCAATCCAGCAAGGCGGCGACGCGAAGGCGAACGTGTGCTCGGCCTATGCCTCAGTGAAAAAAGCGGTGGTCCTCAACACCCACCTGCGCGCGAACCCGAAAGACGCGACTGCCGAGCTTGCGGTGGCCGCCAACGCACGTTTGGCGCTCATAGGTAGTGGTACTTACCTGCGCGAACGGCTCGCCGCCAACACCAAGATCCCCGCTGATCTTGCCAACGCCGCCAACTCCCTGGCCAACACGACTGAACAGCTGGGCATGAACTACCTGACCGACGCTGGCCCTGATGCTCAGCGTCCGCTGCAGACCGACCTGACCAATACATTCGCCCAAATCGACAAGATGTGCCCTAACGGCTCGTGATGAACTCAGGCGTTTGTGGGGTTCACCGATCGAGATGCGCTGCGGTTACAGATCGACGTGCTCGGCGTACGACCAATCTTGCTTGAAATTCTCAAGTTTGACTCTTTTCCACCCAGGAGAGCTACGTTGAGTCGAAGCCGGAAAAATTTGGGTGACTCAACGAAAGGCATGCCGATGGTTATCCGTCGCATTATTTGGAAGCGCCTGTCCCGCAACGTCAAGGCACGTCGTCATGCGGTCGGGCTGGGTGCGAGTGCCGGTGCGCTTCTGGTTGCGGTGGTGACTCCGCTAGCCAGCGCGCCCCATGCTGGCGCCGACATGATCGACCACGTCAGTAGCGCTGGCGGGCCTGCCCACTTCGATCCCGCTGGCGGCGGCAACGGCGGCCAAGGCGGCAACGGCGGCCAAGGCGGTCGCGGCGGCAACGGCGGCAGTGGCGGGACGCCCGGCGCGGGCGGGGCGGGCGGTGCCGGCGGCGCGCCCGGCGCGGGCGGTCAACCAGGCCTACCGGGTCAACCCGGCCAACCCGGCCAACCCGGCCGGTAAGACCGGCTGCACCGGCTAGATCCGCCGGGGTGCGAGTCGCGTGACCACTGAAGACCACTCACCCATAGCGGCATGCGGAAAATGACTGGCCCCGTCGACAGCGGAGCCGATGACTGGGCGACCGGCGGAAAATTCGTGCCCTCTGCCCCCAGCGTGCTGCCGGTCAGAGATATCGGCCGACTGTTGCTTCGGTGCGCCGACCGACCCGGTCTGGTAGCGGCGGTCAGCACGTTTCTGGCTGAGGCGGGCGCTAACGTCATCTCACTGGATCAGCATTCAACCGAGCAAACCGGTGGAATCTTCATCCAGCGCACGGTCTTTCATCTGCCCGGCCTGCGGGCTGAGCGTGACTCTTTGGCCCGCGACTTCGCCGAGCGAGTGGCCGAAAAGTTCGGGATGGACTTCCGCCTCACCGAGGCGGCACAACCCAAACGGGTCGCCATCATGGCGTCGACCGAAGACCACTGCCTGCTCGACCTGTTGTGGCGTAACCGCCGTGGCGACCTCGACATGTCGGTGGTGATGGTGATCGCCAACCATGCCGACCTCGTCGACCAGGTTCGTCCGTTCGGGGTGCCGTTCATTCATATCCCGGCCGCCAAGGAGATTCGCGACTTGGCCGAGCAACGCCAGCTCGACCTATTGCGCGGCAATGTCGATCTGGTGGTGTTGGCCCGCTACATGCAGATCCTCTCCCCGCGGTTCCTCGCCGAGGTCGGTTGCCCGATAATCAACATCCACCACTCCTTTCTGCCGGCGTTCATCGGCGCCGCGCCGTATCGGCGCGCCAAGGAGCGCGGCGTCAAACTGGTCGGCGCGACCGCTCACTACGTCACCGAACAGCTCGACGACGGACCGATTATCGAGCAGGACGTCGTCCGGGTGGATCACCGTCACACCGTCGAGGATCTGGTACGCCTGGGCGCCGACGCCGAACGCGCCACCTTGTCCCGTGCCGTGCTCTGGCACTGCGAGGACCGCGTCATCCGGTATGGCAACCAGACAGTCGTCCTTTGACCCGAATCCACCGGTGAGCGCGGCAGTCGATGTTCGGGTGGGCGGCTGGTCGCTTGGGGCCATGCGCAGATCCGTCCGGCCGATCCTGCGTCAGGTTTAACTATCCTGCGCAGGGGTATAAAGAAATGTTATGAGCTTTAAGAAGATAATCGCCGCTTCGGTGCTCGCGGGCGCGATCGGCTCGGCTGCGCTCGGGCTGGGAGGCGGGCTTGCCGCGGCCGACCCGTGGGGTCCGGGGCCAGGCGGACCCGGCGGACCAGGCGGACCCGGACCGGGGGGACCCGGTGGCTGGGGACCGGGCGGACCCGGCGGACCCGGCTGGGGACCCGGCGGACCGGGGCCAGGAGGCTGGGGACCGCCGCCTCCCGGGCCCTGGGGACCGCCCCCGCCGCCCGGCTGGTGAGAGCAGATTCCATCGTCGCCAGCACTGAGACCATGATCGACGTGCGTGCGACCGATGCTTGCCGCAGTATTTGACGAATTCTCGATCGCACTCCCGG
>NZ_JBYCLD010000068.1:0-22234 GCF_057473725.1 Mycobacterium sp. TH-M11
GTGGAGTCCCGGGTGCCGTATGACTACCTCGAGCGGGCCGGGCACCGATGTGCCCGCCTTCGAGCGAATTTGTGCCTCAGCTGATCGAATTCGCTCGAAGGCGGGCAGAAAGTGCACTGCTCCTATCTGGCGGCGGCCGGCGATGGAGTGATTATCGGCCGCGGGTGACCTTCTCGGTCTCGGTCTTGCGGGCCAGCGCGGCCGGGTCAGGATTGGCGACGTAGACCAGCGACCCACCGATCGACAACACGCTCAGCAGGCCCTCGATCACGTCGTCGGGGGTGTCCCACGGCGCGGTCGAAAGCACCCGGTCAGCCGACGTCAAACCCTTGGTGGCCGCGGCCTTTTGGCAAGCATCCAGCACCTGCTCGACAGACCTGCCGGCCAGCGCCGGGCCGGGCTGCCGCTCGCCGACGATCTGATCGCCGTGCACTCGCACCGCGGTCGCATAGTCGGTGACGCCGACGGGCAGATCCGGCGCGGGGCGGCCGAAGGCGTCCAAGGACAAGACCGCCACCTCGCCAACGCCGGCAGCGTCAGAGGCCTCGTCCAACCGGTCGGCCGTGCACAACGCGATATCGGCGTTCCGGCTGCCAAGCACTACCTCCGCGCCAATCCACCACACCCCGAACAGCACCGCCGCGGTCTGCCAATGCGCCGGCAGCAGCACCGCCACCCGACTCGAAGGGCCGGCGCCCAACTCGTCGCGCAGCAGGTTGGCGGTCTTGGCGGCCCAGTTGGCCAGCGTGACCGCCGACAGTTCGATGCGCTCGCCGGTCGCGTCGTCGTAGTAGGTGATCCGCGGGCCGACCGGGTCGGCGTGCAGCAGAGGATTCAGAATCGCCGCGCTGACCGTCATCGCACCAGTAGATCAGTTCGTCGGCACGAGATCAGTTGACGCACGCCGGGTGATCGGAGCCTGCGGTCAGGATCGGCGACGGCGGGGGAGCGTCAGAGGTGTCGGGGTGTGAGGCCGCCGCCAGCTTGGGGCCGCCGTCGCTGAGACCCGAGCCGGGGCCGGTGTAGTCGCTGCTGAGCACCACCCGGACCGAACCCTGCGGCACCGAGGAGTTGGCGACGACGGGCAGCCCGCCGAGCTCTCTGGCGACGGCCTGGGCGCCGACGTCGTCGGCCTTGGCGGCCTGCACCTGGCTGACCTTCACGTGTGCTGAATCGTTGTTGCCGACCTTGCCGGAGCCGAATCCCTTGGCGCTCAGCACTTGTGATACGGAAGAGGCGAGGCCGTTGATGTCGGTGTCGTTGAGGACGCTGGCGCTGGTCTTGTCCGGCGCATAGGTGAGCTCCTCGGTCTTGCCCTTGGCCTGACCTTCCAGCAGACCGGCGACCCAGGTCTGAACCTGGTGCGGATCGACCCGCACCACACTGTGCATGCCGTCATCGCTCCAACCGGATTCGTCGAGCACCGGGATGGTGGCGAAGGCGACCCGGCCGGCGGCGAGCTTCTGCAACTGGTTGACGAAATCCATGATGTCCCAACCGGATGACAGCACCACCGAGCGCTGGATGGCAGCCTGCAGGCGGTTCACCGTGGCCGGGCTGGACAGCGTTTTGCCCGAGATCACCTGGTGGGCCAGCGACGACATCACCACCTGCTGACGCACGACGCGGTCGAGGTCACCACGGGGAAGTTCGTGACGCTGCCGGACGAAGCTCAGTGCTTGCGGTCCGTTCAGCTTCTGTGGGCCGGCTGGAAAATCCGCACCTGAAAGTGGTTCGTAAACAGGCTCTTTGAGGCAGACATTGACTCCACCGAGGGCGTCGGTGATCAGCGAGAAACCCAGCAGTCCGATCTCGGCATAGTGGTCGACGGTGACTCCGGTGAGGTCGGCGACCGTCTTGATCAGCGCCTCGCGGCCGGCCTCGGTGCCCTCGCGCTCGGCCTCGGCGGGTGCGGCGCCGGACTCGACCAGGCTGACCCGCTTCTCTTCTTTGGTCTGGCCGTAGACGCCATTGATCTTGGTCTTGCCCAGTCCGGGCGCGGACACGTAGGTGTCGCGGGGGATCGAGATCGCAGTCGCGGACTTCCCGTTGTCGGGAATGCGCACCAGGATGATCGTGTCGGTGTTGCTGGCCACTTCGTCGCCGGCCCGCAGTGAGGCCAGTTCCTGTGGGCTCAGCGGGTTGCCGTGTGCGTCGGCGCGGCTGTCCATGCCGACCAGCAGGATGTCGAGCGCACCATCGTCGCCACCGTGACCCAGCGACGGGGCGAAGACGTGGTAGATCCCGTCTTCGAAGGAGCGGACCTTGCCCCACGCCGCTCCCGTCACGAGAACAACCAAAGTGGCGGTTACCGCTGCAATCACACGAGTCACCCGTTGCTCAGGCATCACAACAGATTACTTGCGTAACGGCGGTAATGCCGGTAGCGCCGGTTCGGCGTGCCAGACTCGTGACTAATGACTAAGCGAATTGTGATCGCCGGGGCAGGCGGACAGGTCGGCAGCTTCCTGGCGGCCGAGGCGACCCGGCAGGGACGCGACGTGCTGGCGCTGACGTCGTCGCAGTGGGACATCGCCGATCCGCGACGGGCAGGCGAGATCGTGCAGGCCGGCGACGTGGTGATCAACTGCGCGGCCTACACCGCCGTCGACGACGCGGAGCGTGAGCGCGACCGCGCGTACGCGATCAATGCCGCCGGACCGGGCCACATCGCGCAGGCCTGCGCTCGGGTCGGGGCGCAACTGGTGCACATCTCCACTGACTACGTGTTCGACGGCTCGGCATCTCAGCCGTACGAGCCGAGCGATGACACCCGGCCGTTGAGCGTCTACGGGCAGACCAAGCTGTCCGGCGAGCTGGCGGTGCTGGCGGCGCTGCCGGGGGCCGTCGTGGTCCGCACCGCCTGGGTCTACACCGGCGGCAACGGCAAGGACTTCGTCGCGGCCATGCGCAGGCTGGCCGCCGGCGACCAAGTTGTGGACATGGTGGACGACCAGACCGGCTCACCCACCTACACCGGCGACTTGGTCGGCGCCCTGCTCGAGGTGGCCGATGGGCGTGTGCACGCCCCGAACGGCATCGTGCACGCCGCCAACGCGGGCGAGGTCACCCGCTATGGGCAGACCCGGGCGGTGTTCGAGCTCCTCGGTGCCGACCCGGAGCGGGTGCGGCCGGTGGGCAGCGATCACAACCCGCGTCCGGCCGCGCGGCCGTCGTACTCGGCGCTATCGGGTCGGCAGTCGAGGGAGGCTGGACTGTCGCCGCTGCGGCCATGGCGCGAGGCGCTCGCCGAGGCGCTCGCTGTTCCCTGCTGAGGGACCCCCGCCGCCTCGACCGTTACCCTCGACGGGTGAGTGACGTCCTGCCCGTGGTCACGGTGACCTATTCGCCGGGCGTACACCTGGATCGGTTCTTGGCCTCGCTCTCGCATGCGACCGAGCGTCCCGTCAGTGTCCTGATGGCCGACAACGGCTCCACCGACGGCACGCCGCAGGCCGCCGTCGAGCGCTACCCGGGCGTACGGCTGTTCTGCACGGGATCCAATCTCGGCTACGGCAGCGCCGTAAACCGTGCGGTCGCGGAGTTGGGCGACGTCGACGAGTGGATCATCGTGGCCAACCCCGACGTGCAGTGGGGTCCGGGCAGCATCGACGCACTGTTGGACGCCGCGACACGCTGGCCCCGCGCGGCGACTCTCGGTCCGCTGATCCGCGACCCGGACGGGTCGGTGTATCCCTCCGCTCGCGAACTGCCGAGCCTGGTCCGCGGTGGTATGCACGCGGTCCTCGGTCCGCTGTGGAAGAACAACCCGTGGACGGCGGCCTATCGTCAGGAGCGGTTAGAGCCCAGTGAGCGGTCGGTCGGCTGGCTGTCCGGGTCATGCCTGCTGGTGCGCCGCGCGGCTTTCGAACAGATCGGCGGTTTCGAAGAGCGCTACTTCATGTACATGGAGGACGTCGACCTGGGTGACCGGCTGGGCCGGGCCGGTTGGCTCAATGTCTACGTGCCGACGGCGGAGGTGCTGCATCACAAGGGGCACGCGACCGCCCGCGAATCGTCGCGCAATCTGGCCGCGCATCACCAAAGCACCTACATCTACCTCGCCGACCGGCATTCTGGACTCTTGCGCGCGCCGCTGCGCTGGGGCTTCAGGGCCGGATTGGGGATGCGGTCACGCCTGATGGCGCGTAATTCTCCAGGAGAGGAGCGGCGTTGATGAGTGCAAACGTTGACGCGATAGTCCTGGTCGGCGGCAAGGGCACCCGGCTGAGGCCGTTGACGTTGTCGGCGCCCAAGCCGATGCTGCCGACGGCCGGACTGCCGTTTCTGACTCACCTGCTCTCGCGGATCGCGGCGGCCGGGATCGAACACGTGATCCTCGGGACGTCCTACAAGCCGACGGTCTTCGAGGCGGAGTTCGGGGACGGATCCAAACTGGGCCTGCAGCTCGAATACGTGACCGAGCAGACGCCGCTGGGCACCGGCGGCGGTATCGCCAACGTTGCAAGCCGGCTGCGCCACGACACGGCGCTGGTATTCAACGGCGACGTGCTCTCCGGCGCCGACCTCGGTCAACTCCTGGATTACCACCGCCAGCAGCGAGCCGACCTGACGCTGCATCTGGTCCGGGTCAGCGACCCCCGGGCCTTCGGCTGTGTGCCGACCGAGAACGGCCGTGTCACGGCATTTTTGGAAAAGACCGAAGATCCGCCGACCGACCAGATCAACGCCGGCTGCTACGTGTTCTCCCGCGAGACCATCGACCGCATCCCACGCGGGCGCGAGGTATCGGTCGAACGCGAGGTGTTCCCCGCGCTGCTGTCCGACGGCGTCAAGGTGTACGGCTACGTCGACAGTAGCTACTGGCGCGACATGGGCACCCCGGAGGACTTCGTGCGCGGATCGGCCGATCTGGTGCGCGGCATCGCGCCGTCGCCGGCACTGGGCGGGCACCGCGGCGAATACCTGGTGCACGACGGCGCCGCGGTCTCGCCCGGGGCGCTGCTCATCGGCGGCACGGTGGTCGGTCGCGGCGCCGAAATCGGGCCCGGCGCAAGGCTGGACGGCGCAGTCATCTTCGACGGCGTGCGCATCGAAGCGGGCAGCGTGATCGAACGCTCGATCATCGGGTTCGGCGCCCGGATCGGCCCGCGGGCGCTGATCCGCGACGGTGTGATCGGCGACGGCGCCGACATCGGCGCGCGCTGCGAGTTGTTGCGCGGTGCGCGGGTGTGGCCCGGCGTCAGCATTCCCGACGGCGGAATCCGATACTCCAGCGACGTCTAGGTTGTCGGCTTCACGCTCGAACGGCCCGCCGGACCAGGTAGGCCAACGCTTCGTCGGTGCCGTCCGGCAACCGGTCGATCGGCCACCATCGGAGGTCGACCGACTCCTCGCTTACCGCGATCCGGGCACCCGCCGGCGCGTGGGCCAGGAACTGCAGATCGAGGTGGCGGGTCGGCACGCCCAGCGAACAGGTCAGCGCGTGCACGTTGATCGCCGCCAGGTCGGGGGAGATCCGCAAGCCGTCGACGCCTGATTCCTCGGTGGCCTCGCGCAGTGCCGCGCCGAGGATGTCGGCGTCGGAATCCTCGCAGTGCCCGCCTAACTGCACCCACCGGCCCAGTCGCGGATGCAACGTCAGCAAGACCCGCTCACCGGTGTCGTCGAGCACCAACGCCGATGCGGTGACGTGCCCCGGGATGCATTCCCGCCGACAGGCGTCCGCGCGGGCGTGCAGGAACGCCAGCACCGCGTTGCGCAACGAATCCTGTGAATGGTCGGGTGGCTGCCAGTCGCTCAGCAGCGCGACTGCCGACGCTCGCAGGCTCACTTACGCACCAGCAGATCGGTGACCGGCACCAGGTCGCGCGCCTCGATGGGCTCGGTCGGGTACCCGATGGCGATGGCGCCCAACGGTTCCCAGTCGTCGGGAAGTTCCAGCTCGGCGCGAACCAGGTCTGCGGCGAAGATCGTCGAGCCGATCCAGCAGCTGCCCACGCCGCGCACCGCCAACGCCACCAGCAGCGCTTGCACTGCGGCGCCGACCGCGACGGTGAACATGGTGTGCTCGGCGTCGGTCCGGGCGGCGTCGGGATAGCTGTGCATACCGTCGGGCACCAGAAACGGGATCACGACTTCTGGTGCGTCGTAGAGGATCTGACCGCGCGCGATCCGGCGTTCGACCGCGTCGGCGGGCTTGCCATCACCGGTCAGGTCGGCTCGCCACTTGTCCCGCATCCGCTCGAGCAGACGGTCGCGGGTGGTCCTTGTCTGCAGCCATACGAAGCGGACCGGGCGGGTGTGATGCGGCGCGGGCGCGGTCAGGGCTTCGGCGATCGCGTCTTCGACGAGCTGGGACGGCACCGGCTCGGCGCCGAACTGCCGCACCGACCGGCGCATCAGCTGGGCTTGACTGCGGCCCAGCTCGAGGGCTTCGGCAGTGCCCAGCCAGAACAGGTCATCGGTGCCGGAGCGCACGAGATGGCGTGCTGTAGCGCCGGTTTCGGCAACGATACGCGCGGAAAGTCCGCGCACCACGGCGACCGGGATTGCGGTCAGTTTGCCCTTGACCAGGTCGGCGGCAGCGGCGATCTCGTCGGCGACCGCGACCTCGGTGACCATCAATTCGTTGCCGTGCCGGTCGACCGCGCCGGCGTAGCCGTGCAGCACCGCGACGCCGGCCGCGCCGACCGCGGCATCGGTCTGACCGTTACGCCAGGCCCGGCCCATCGTGTCGGTGATGACGACGCCCACTGTGACGCCTAAGCTTTCGCGCAGGTTGGCTCGCAGCGACGCGGCGCTGCCGTCGGGGTCGGTGGGCAGCAAAGCCAATTCGTCGGTGCCGATGTTGGAGCCGTCCACGCCGGACGCGGCCTGCACCACGCCCAGGCCGTTCTCGGTGATCAGCGTGCGGCCCTTGCGGGCCAGAACGCGCACCGATTCCGCCTCGACGAGCCTGCGCCGCAACGTGTCTCGCTCTTCGGGAGCTGCGGGCGCGGGCACCAGGCGGCCCTCGCACTTGGACAACACCTTGCTGGTCACCACTAACACGTCGCCATCACGCAGCCAGGGGGCCGCAGCGGCCAGGGCGGCGGCGAGGTCGTCGCCGGGCCGGAACTCGGGGAGCCCGGGCACGGGCAGAATTTCGATCGGCGACCCGGTGCCGTGCTCTTCAGGTTTGCTCACGCAGCCACGCCCGCGAGTTCGATTCCGGCGCTGACCATCTCGGCTGTGGCCTGCGGATCGGTCATCAGCAGGGGCACCGATCGCACTGCGATGCCGTCGATGTCGGCATGATCGCCCTCGTGGACCAGCCAGCAGTCCAGGATGCCGGTGCCGGCGCGTGCACCGTGATACCGTCCGACCGCTTCCGCGGTGGATTCCACCCCGATGACGCTCAGGCACTCATCGGCCATCCCGCGCAATGGCTTTCCGGCGATGATCGGGGAGTAGCCGACCACGGGCGCGCCCGTGGACCGCAGGGCCGACCGGATGCCGGGAACTGCCAAGATCGCCCCGACGCTGACCACCGGATTCGAGGGCGCGACGAGTACGACATCGGCGTCGGCGATGGCATCGGTGACTTCGGTTGCAGCGTTGGCCTTTTCGGCGCCGACGAAGGCAAAGCTGTGCGTCGGTAGCTGCGCGCGGTAGCGCACCCACCACTCCTGGAAATGGATCGCCCGCCGGTTCCCGTCGTCGGGATCGGTCACGACGACGTGTGTTTCGCATCGGTCGTCGCTGGCGGGCAGCAGTCGCGCGCCAGGCTGCCAGCGGTCGCACAACGCGGCGGTCACCTGCGACAGCGGGTAACCGGCCCGCAGCATCTGACTGCGTACCAGATGGGTGGCCAGGTCACGGTCGCCGAGTTGGAACCAGTCCGGCGCAACGCCGTAGGCGACGAGTTCCTCCTTGGCATGCCAGGTTTCATCCCGATGCCCCCAGCCCCGCTCTGGGTCGACGCCGCCGCCGAGGGTGTACATGCACGTGTCCAGATCGGGGCAGATGCGCACCCCGTGCATCCAGGCGTCGTCGCCGATGTTCACGACCGCCGTCAACTCGTGGTCACCGGCAGGCGCAGATTTGGACGCGAATTGGCCGAGACCGAGTAATTGTTGGACTCCGAGTAGGAATCGGGCGCCGCCCACACCGCCGACCAGAACCGTCACCTTCACACCGCACGACAGTACGCGCGGCGCTGCCGCA
The DNA here is from genome assembly GCF_057473725.1 of Mycobacterium sp. TH-M11. Taxonomy (NCBI): domain Bacteria; kingdom Bacillati; phylum Actinomycetota; class Actinomycetes; order Mycobacteriales; family Mycobacteriaceae; genus Mycobacterium; species Mycobacterium sp. TH-M11. The sequence continues at coordinate 8,170 of NZ_JBYCLD010000068.1, forward strand.
GGCCCTCGGTGTGTCAGGCGGTGGACGGCCGAAGTGATGCCGGATTGCCTTGTGTGACAGGTGTGACCGACACGCCACGCGCGTATCGGCCTCAGTGCGGCAAAAAATTGGTCACGAGATGATATGTAAATCTGCCGAATCGCTTGCGAATCCACTCTCACCCGTGTGTAATCACAGCAGTGTCATTTCGGTTGGCCGGCCGGATTCGGTGTCGCAGACCGAGATTCGATCAAATGTTCGAATCGCAGATGGCCGACATCAGAACAGTGGTGACATTCGCGATCTACGAAACCAGGTGAGGAGGCGGAGCATGTCCTATGAACACCTTCGGGGGCTAATGGGAGGAACACCGCACACCGCTCCCGGTCTACCGTTGATAGGGGTACCCCAAAGGCCCCATCTGAGTTTGGTTCCCGACACCATCGAAGACGAATTCGAGGGCACCGAGGAAGCAACCGATCAGTGGCAAGACCGTGCGTTGTGTGCTCAAACAGATCCAGAGGCGTTTTTCCCCGAGAAAGGTGGCTCCACTCGCGAGGCCAAGAAGATCTGCCTTGGCTGCGAGGTGCGTAGCGAATGCCTTGAATACGCTTTGGCTCACGACGAGCGTTTCGGCATCTGGGGTGGGCTTTCCGAGCGCGAGCGTCGTCGCCTCAAGCGCGGGATCATCTGACTTAGCGGGGCTATCGAATAGCGGGTGACCCGCTGAGCGTGCAGCGCTGCGCTCGCGGTCGCCCGCTATTCGTCTTCTATCGTCGGGTCTATTACCGACGGCTCGACATCCAGGTAGGTGGCCACCTGGGCCACCAAGATCTCGTGCAGTAATTCGGCCAGCTCGACTGTGTCTTTGGCGCGTCGTTCGATTGGCTTGCGAAACAACACAACTCGCGCCCGCGTGGCGCTGCCGCGGACATCGACACCGGCGCCGATCAGCCGGGCGAGCGCAATCGGCCCGTCGGCGACCACCTCTGGGGGCCACTGCACATTGTCAGGATCCTTCGCCGAAATCCGCGGGATCTCGTCGACGGCGACGTCGAGCCCGGACAGCCGCTCCTGCCAGCGACGTTCGATCGGTTCATAGGCCTCGAGCACCGCCATGTCGAAGCGCTCGGCGCGACTGCGCCAACCCGGAACCGTCGGCGGCAGCAGCGGGCCGCGCATGTCGCGGCGGCGGCGCGGGACTCTTTTGCCCGGCGAGCGCCGACCGCGCGGGGAGCTGCGCGAATCGCTCACCCGGCGATGGTAACGGTTGGGCATCCCAGCCTGAATGAATGCGCGTGTCCGCCGGGGTGCGAGCGTTCTCGCGCGATAACCTCTCGATCGTGAACGTTCCGCGTCGCTGCTGCCGACCAGGGTGTCCGCATTACGCGGTCGCGACGCTGACGTTCGTCTACTCCGACTCCACCGCCGTCGTCGGCCCGCTGGCCGTCGCCAGCGAGCCACACTCCTGGGACCTGTGCGTGAGCCATGCCGGCCGGATCACCGCGCCGCGCGGCTGGGAGCTGGTCCGGCACGCCGGGCCACTGGCCGTCAACCCCGACGAAGACGACCTGATCGCGCTCGCCGAAGCTGTCCGGGAGGGCCGTGACGTGGCCGCCGGTGGTGGTGCGTTGACCGGGTTTCACGAGCCCGCCGGGCAGTTCGGTGCTCCAGCGTCCGAAAAGCCGGCCACCGGCGTGCTCACCTCAACCGCTGCGCGACCGGCCGGCAATGGGCGCCGCCGCGGTCATCTTCGGGTGCTGCCCGATCCGGCGGAGTAGTAACCGCATCGACTCTGCGCCCACGGCGGAGAAGTTCGAGTTACCGGCGCCGTAGACGCCGAGTCAACCGCACAGCATGCCGGGATAGGCTTGGCAGCACCCCATCAGATTGCCGTCGTCAGGAGCCCTTTCGATGTCTTGGCCCGCCGCGGCTGTTCACCGTGTGATCAAGGCGTACGACGTGCGGGGTCTGGTCGGCACTGAAATCGACGAGTCGTTCGTGCAGGACGTGGGCGCGGCGTTCGCCCGGCTGATGCGCAGCGAAGGTGCTCGCCGGGTCGCCATCGGCCACGACATGCGCGACAGTTCGCCCTCGCTGGCCACCGCCTTCGGCGAGGGCGTCAATGCTCAGGGCCTGGACGTGGTGCGGATCGGCCTGGCCTCGACCGATCAGCTCTACTTCGCCTCGGGATTGCTCGACTGCCCGGGCGCAATGTTCACCGCGAGTCACAATCCGGCCGCCTACAACGGCATCAAAATGTGCCGGGCCGCAGCCTTACCGGTCGGTGCGGACACCGGGCTGAGCGCCATCAGTGACCAGGTGATCGCGGGTGTGCCGAGCCACGCCGGGATGCGCGGCACCTGCACCGACAAAGACGTGTTGGCCGAGTACGGCGAGTTTCTGCGGTCGCTGGTCAACACCGACGGTCTGCGTCCGCTGCGGGTCGCCGTCGACGCCGGCAACGGGATGGCGGGCCATACCGCGCCCGCGGTGCTCGGCGCGATCGAGTCGCTCACGCTGCTACCGCTGTACTTCGAACTCGACGGCTCGTTTCCCAACCACGAGGCGAATCCGCTCGACCCGGCGAACCTCACCGATCTGCAGGCTTTCGTCCGCGAAAGCAACGCCGATATCGGGCTGGCTTTCGACGGCGACGCCGACCGCTGCTTCGTCGTCGACGAGCGCGGCCTGCCGGTCTCGCCGTCGACCGTGACCGCGCTGGTGGCTGCCCGCGAGTTGAGCCGTGAGATCGGCGCGTCGGTGATTCACAACCTGATCACCTCGCGCGCGGTGCCCGAGTTGGTGATCGAACGCGGCGGCACACCGGTGCGCTCGCGCGTCGGGCACTCCTACATCAAGGCGCTGATGGCCAAGACCGGCGCGATCTTCGGCGGCGAGCACTCCGCGCACTACTACTTCCGCGATTTCTGGGGAGCCGACTCGGGAATGCTGGCCGCGCTGCACGTCCTGGCCGCGCTCGGCGGCCAGGAGCGCCCGCTGTCCGACCTGACCGCGGACTACCACCGTTACGCGTCTTCCGGCGAGATCAACTTCACCGTCTCCGACTCCGCTTCCTGCATCGCCGCGGTGCTCAAGGCATTCGGCAGCCGGATCCACTCGATCGACCACCTCGACGGGGTGACGGTCGACCTCGGCGAAGGCAGCTGGTTCAACCTGCGCACGTCCAACACCGAGCCACTGCTGCGGTTGAACGTGGAAGGACGCAGCGGCGAGGACGTCGCCACGATCGTCGAGGAGATCGCGCAGGAGATCCAGCGCCAGGCGGATCGGCACGTCGAGCCGGAGGCCGTGACATGAATGCGGCCAAGTCCTTGATCGACCTCGACGACACCGACGGCCTGCTCGGCGCCGATCGCGAGGGGTTGCTGCGGGCGGCGTCGATGGCGGGCGCGCACGTGCGGGCGGTGGCCGCCGCTGTCGACGAGGGCGCACTGGACTCGCTGCGCGACCGGAGCGACCGGCCGCGGACCGTGATCTGGATTGCCGGCCGGGGAGTCGCCGAGGTCGCAGGCACCATGCTGACCGCGACCGCCGCCAGCGTGGCGCCGGCGCCGTTAGTGATCGCCGCCGAGGCCCCGCCGTGGATCGGGCCGCTGGATGTGTTGATCGTCGCCGGCGACGATCCCGGCGACCCGGGGCTGGTCGGGGCCGCCGCGAGCGGTGTTCGCCGGGGCGCTCGCGTGGTGGTGGCGGCTCCCTACGAAGGGCCGCTGCGCGAGGTCAGCGCGGGCCGCGTCGCGGTGATCGAGCCGCGGTTGCCGGTCGCCCCCGAGTTCGGGCTCTGCCGTTTCCTGGCCGTCGGGCTGGCAGTCTTGGCGGGTATCGATCCCAGGCTGGGGATGGACCTGGCCGCCATGGCTGACGAACTGGACGCCGAAGCATTGCGCAACAGTGCCGGGCGTGAACTCTTCACCAATCCGGCCAAGGCGTTGGTCGAGCGAGTCGCGCAACGCCGCGTGGTATTTGCCGGCGACTGTGCGGCCACCCTGGCGCTGGCGCGGCACGCGTCGGGCACGCTGCTTCGCGTCGCGAACGAGGTGGCGGCCGCGAGTGGCATGGCTGAGGCGTTGATTGCACTCCGGGCCGGTCCGGGGCCTACCTTCGTCGATCCGACCGAGTCGCTGTTTCACGACGAGGAAATCGACGGCCCGATCGCGGATCGGTTGCGGTTGATGGTGCTGACGCTGGACACCGAGCGGGCTGTGGTGACTTCTCGGGTAGCCGGGCTGCACGATGTCGACCTGGTCGGCGCCGAGGACGTGCCGGAATTTCCGGATCGCGGTTCCACGCGGCCCGGAGCTCAACGCGCCGAGCAGCAGCTGGCTATCTTGGCGGTCCGGCTGGAGATGGCGGCGGTTTATCTGCGTCTGGTACGGGGATAACTGGTTGACGAGGTAATGGCAAGTGCAGTTGCTACGCGGAGCGATACGGACATACGCGTGGGGGTCGCGGACCGCCATCGCGGAATTTACTGGCCGTCCGGTGCCTGCTGCCCACCCAGAAGCCGAACTCTGGTTGGGGGCTAACTCCGGCGACCCGTCCTGGCTGGAAGCACCCGGCGGCGACATCTCGTTGCTGCAGGCGCTGCACGACGACCCTGAAGGTCAACTCGGCTCCGCGACGCGCGCCGAGTTCGGCGATTCGCTGCCGTTCCTGGTGAAAGTGCTCGCGGCCGACGAACCGCTGTCGCTGCAGGCACACCCAAGCGCCGAGCAGGCGGCCGAAGGTTTTCGGCGCGAGGAACGGCTCGGTATCCCGGTGAACTCGCCGGTACGCAACTACCGCGACGCCAGTCACAAGCCCGAGCTGGCGGTGGCGCTGCATCAGTTCGAGGCGCTGGCCGGATTCCGTCCGGTGGCCAAGACCGTCGAGCTGTTACGGGCCCTGGCGGTGTCGGATCTGGACCCGTCTATCGACTTGCTGAACGACCAGTCCGACGCCGATGGGCTGCGCGCGCTGTTCACCACGTGGATCACCGCGCCGCAGCCCGACATCGACGTGCTGGTGAGCGCGGTGCTGGACGGCGCGATCAATTACTTGAGCTCGGGTGCAACGGGGTTCGCCGCGGAGGCGAAGACGGTGCTGGAGTTGGGGGAGCGTTATCCCGGTGATGCCGGTGTGCTGGCCGCGTTGCTGCTGAACCGGATAACACTGGGTCCTGGCGAGGGGATCTATCTGGCCGCCGGAAACCTGCACGCCTATCTCAGTGGTGTCGCCTTGGAGGTTATGGCCAACTCCGACAACGTGTTACGCGGTGGCCTGACTCCCAAACACGTCGACGTTCCGGAGCTGTTGCGGGTGCTGAACTTCACCCCGACCACCGAGTCGCAGTTGCGCGTCGACACTCATCAGCATGGATTAGCCGCGTTCTACGACACGCCCGCCGCCGAATTCGCGGCGTCAATGCTCACGCTCGGTGCCGACGCGGTCGGCCACGAAGTGGACGCGCCGTTGCGTCAGGGCGCCGCTCAGGGACCGCAGATCCTGCTCTGCATCGAGGGCGCGACGACGGTGCACGGAAAGTCCGGGGCGTTGACGCTCAACCGTGGCGCAGCCGCGTGGGTGGCCGCCGACGACGGTCCGATCCGGCTGGTCGCTCAGGAGCCGACCAAGATTTTCCGGGCTACGGTCGGCCTTTAGACCGGCACCCGCTCTTCTCGGGCGGCGCGCCGATCGGCCAGCCACAGCCGCATATTGTGCCGGATGGTGCGACCGACCAGCTTCGCCGACGGGACCATGTAGAGGCTGTCCAGCAACGAGAACCGTCGCAAAAACCATTCGGCGAGAACGGGATCCGTCTCGGCCGCGCCGAGAAATTGATCGAACAGACTGCCCACCGGGCCGAACCACCACGGCTTGTCGCCGGCAGCGTGGTGAAACGCATGATCGCCGATCGCCGTCATCATCCACACCGGGAAGGTCGTCTTGGCGGTCGCGCGATTCACCGTGCGCGCCAGATCGCCGCCTTCGGCCAGGGCGCGACGGAGATGCCCGGCTTGGATGGACGTCATCGTCATGCCTTGGCCGTAAGTGGGGTCGAAGCTGACCACCGCATCGCCGAGGGGCAGGATCCCGGCCGGGAATCGGTCCAACTCGTGGTAGCGGCGCCATCGACTGGCGGGGTAGCGATGCAAGGCCACCTCGCCGACCAGTTCGGCCTGCCGCAGCGCGTCGACGATGCGCAAGGGCAGCATCGTGGCGGCCAGCGTCAGCATCTCGGCGAAGGTATGCGGCGGTTCGACTTTCCCGACCCCATAGGTCGTCAGGGTCCAGGTGCCGTCTTCATAGCCGAGCAGGCCCAGGCCGGCGGGTTGCTCGCGCGACGCGCCGGCGACGACCACCCTTTCCCGGATCGCGCCCACCGGCAACCGTAGTTGTTGCGAGGCATACTTGATGCCGACGTCGACTGTCTTTTCCGGCGGACGGCGATACCCCCACTGTTCCAGCCAGACCGGTAGCCGGGTGCCGCGGCCGGCCGCGTCGACGACCAGATCGGCTGCCACGACATCGGCCTCGCCGGCGTCGCTGTCGAGCCACACCCCGGTAACCCGCTGGGCTTCGACATCGAAGCGCGGCTGAGCCACCGAGCGGTGCTCGATCGTGACGTTGGGGATGGCGTAAACCCGTTGCCGAATCTGCCATTCCAGTTGTGGGCGGCTCGGCACGTAGGCGGTGAACTCGTCGCGCAGCGTGTGGCCGGTGCCCAGCACGTGGCCCGCCGCGCCGAAGTGGATGCAGTCCGGCCGGTTCTCCAGGACAGGCACGCCGGCAGCCACCATCTCGTCGAGCAGACCGGGAAACAATCCGTCGAATTCCATCGCGCCGCGAGCCATCAGCAGGTGAACATGCCGGCCTTGCGGGACCGCGGTCCGATTGTCGGGCGTGCTCGGCAGTTCGTCGCGCTCGTAGACCGTGACCTGGTCGTAAAACTGCGACAGCACCCGCGCTGCGCACAATCCGCCGATGCTGGCGCCGATCACGACCGCGTGCCCCCGAGTGCGCTCCCCACCCATGTCGTCACCGTACTCGGTACGCGCGGGAACGTGGCTGATCGCCGGCGTGCCGGCGTCATCCGCAGCGGATGCGGTCGCGGTGAAGGTCCCCGCCAACCAGTGGGCGGAACCCGGAACCTCGGCGCGCACTAAACCCGAGCCCATCGATTTTACAAAATATAGCCGTTTGTCTAGACAGGCGACGAATGACGAGCTAATGTCCAATCTCAAGGTGTTATGGCTCACAAGGAGGTTGGCGATATGACCGCGGCATTACCGAACGCGAGGGTGTGGCAGGACAAGAAGCGCTACCTGTGGCTGATGGGATTGATCGTCCCGACGCTGCTGCTGACGATCCTGCCGTTCGTCTGGGCGATGAATCAGGCCGGCTGGCAGACCGCATCACAGGTGCTGTTCTGGATCGGCCCGATCTTGCTCTACGTCCTGCTCCCGGCGCTCGACTTGCGGTTCGGTGCCGACGGCCAGAATCCGCCCGACGAGGTGATGGAGTGGCTGGAGAACGACAAGTACTACCGGTACTGCACCTATGCCTTCATCCCGTTCCAGTTCATCAGCCTGATCCTCGGCGCCTACCTGTTCACCGCGTCGAACCTGAGCTGGCTGGGCTACGACGGACCGCTGAGTTGGCCGGCCAAGATCGGCCTCGCGTTGTCGGTCGGCGCACTGGGCGGAGTCGGCATCAATACCGCCCACGAGATGGGGCACAAGAAGGAGTCGCTGGAGCGCTGGCTCTCCAAGATCACCTTGGCGCAGACCGGCTACGGCCACTTCTACATCGAGCACAACCGCGGTCACCACGTCCGGGTGGCGACTCCGGAAGACCCCGCATCGGCCCGCTTCGGTGAGACGTTCTGGGAGTTCCTGCCGCGCAGCGTCTTCGGCAGTGCCAAATCGGGCTGGCGGCTGGAGGCCCAGCGGATTCGCCGACAGGGTGGCAACCCGTGGAACCCCAAGACCTACCTGTCCAACGACGTCATCAACGCCTGGCTGATGACCGTGGTGTTATGGGGCGTACTGCTCGCGGTGTTCGGCCCAGCGCTGATCCCGTTCCTGTTGATCCAGGCCATCTTTGGGTTCAGCCTGCTCGAATCGGTCAACTATCTCGAGCACTACGGTCTGCTGCGGCACAGAGGAGACAACGGCCGGTACGAGCGCTGCAGGCCCGAGCACAGTTGGAATTCCGACCACATCGTCACCAACCTGTTCCTCTACCACTTGCAGCGGCACAGCGACCATCACGCCAACCCGACGCGGCGCTACCAGACCTTGCGCAGCATGGATGGAGCGCCGAACCTGCCGAGTGGCTACGCGGCGCTGATCGGGCTGACGTACTTCCCGCCGCTGTGGCGCCGGTTGATGGACCACCGCGTGCTGGAGCACTACGACGGTGACATCACCCGGGTCAACGTCCAACCGCGCCTGCGCAAGAAGATGCTGGCCCGCTATGGAGCGGCGGCCTGATGGCCGGCTACCGCTGCCCCGGCTGCGGTTATGTCTACGACGAGACTAAAGGCGCTGAGCGGGAAGGGTTTCCGGCAGGTACCAGCTGGGACGACATCCCTGAGGACTGGGGTTGCCCGGACTGCGCCGTGCGTGAAAAGTCCGACTTCGAATTGATCGAACCATCCCAAATTCATCGAACCAACCCAGGAGTAACGCCATGACCGACTACAGACTGTTCGTCTGCGTGCAGTGCGGTTTCGAGTACGACGAGGCCAAGGGCTGGCCGGAAGACGGCATCGCCCCGGGCACCCGTTGGGACGACATCCCCGAGGACTGGAGTTGCCCGGACTGCGGCGCCGCGAAGTCGGACTTCGAGATGGTGGAAGTCGCCCGCTCGTGACGTCGTACAACTCGATGCTGCCGACCGCCGCGCCGACCATGATGCAGAGCACAGCGACGGGCAGGGGCGGTGTCGAAACCGTTAGGGTCGCGCCTATGCGAAGGGTGCCGTACGCCGAGGCGTCGCGGGTTCTGCTGCGTGATTCGGTGCTCGACGCGATGCGTGAACTGCTGGGCAGCCGCGACTGGTCGGCGATCACGCTGGCCGATGTGGCCCGTGCCGCCGGTATCAGCCGCCAGACCATCTACAACGAGTTCGGTTCACGGCAGGGCCTGGCCCAGGGCTACGCGCTGCGGCTGGCCGACCGGCTGGTAGACGCCGTCGAGGACGCCATCTACGCCAACGTCGGCGATGTCTATGCCGCTTTTCTGCAGGGATTTCGGGTGTTCTTCGCCGACTCGGCGGCCGACCCGCTGGTGATCTCGCTGCTCACCGGGGCGGCCAAACCAGATCTGTTGCAGATCATCACCACCGACAGCGGACCGATCATCACGCACTGCTCGGCCCGATTGACGTCGTCGTTCATGCACAGCTGGCTGCGCGCCAGCGCGGAAGACTCCGGGATGATGGCGCGTGCCATCGTGCGGCTGGCGATGAGCTACGTGTCGATGCCGCCGGAGGCCGACCATGACGTGGCCGCTGACCTGGCACGACTCATGACGCCCGCGGCTGAGCGCTACGGTGAGTTTCGCGAGGACTTCGAGTCGCGAGTCCGGGGTGGGACCAGCGGCGAGGGCGGGGAAGTCAGCGAATAGGCTTGTCCTTGAAACTGACCTCAGATCGCGGCCGAGAATGCGTTGCGATTAATATGTAATCAAGCTAATTAGTTGACCAGAGGAATGAGTAGTAGATGACGACGACCGAGCAGCAGCTGACTGCCGACGTGGTGAACGGGATCGACTTCAAGGTGGCCGACCTGTCGCTGGCCGACTACGGCCGCCGCGACATCGAGCTCTCCGAGCAGGAGATGCCGGGTCTGATGTCGCTGCGCCGCGAATACCACGACGTGCAGCCACTCAAGGGCGCCCGCATCTCGGGCTCGCTGCACATGACGGTGCAGACCGCGGTGCTGATCGAGACCCTGACCGCGCTGGGGGCAGAGGTCCGCTGGGCCAGCTGCAACATCTTCTCCACCCAGGACCACGCCGCCGCCGCGGTGGTTGTCGGCCCGCACGGTACCCCGGAGAACCCCAAGGGTGTGCCGGTGTTCGCGTGGAAAGGCGAAACCCTCGAAGAGTACTGGTGGGCCGCCGAGCAGATCCTGACGTGGCCAGATAAAGATGGCGCCCCCGCCCCGGCCAACATGATCCTCGACGACGGTGGCGATGCCACCATGCTGGTGTTGCGTGGCGCGCAGTACGAGAAGGCCGGTGTGGTCCCGCCCGACGAGGACGACGACTCCGCTGAGCACCGGGTGTTTTTGGACCTGCTGCGCAAGCGCTTCGAGACCGACAAAGACAAGTGGACCAAGATCGCCGCGTCGATCAAGGGTGTCTCGGAGGAGACCACCACCGGCGTGCTGCGGCTCTACCAGTTCGCCGCTGCCGGCGAGTTGGCGTTCCCGGCGATCAATGTCAATGACTCGGTGACCAAGTCGAAGTTCGACAACAAGTACGGTTGCCGGCACTCGCTGATCGACGGCATCAACCGCGGCACCGACGTGCTGATCGGTGGCAAGAAGGTGCTGATCTGTGGCTACGGCGACGTCGGCAAGGGCTCGGTGGACTCGCTGGCCGGCCAGGGCGCGCGGGTGACCGTCACCGAGATCGACCCGATCAACGCCCTGCAGGCGCTGATGGAGGGCTACGACGTCAAGCGGGTGGAGGACGTGATCGGCGAGGCCGACATCGTCATCACCACCACCGGCAACAAGGACATCATCACCCTCGAGCACATCAAGGCGATGAAGGACAAGGCCATCCTGGGCAACATCGGCCACTTCGACAACGAGATCCAGGTGTCGCGGCTGGAGAAGTCGGGCGCCATCAAGACCAACATCCGCCCGCAGGTCGACCTGTGGACGTTCCCGGACACCGGCCGCTCGATCATCCTGCTGTCCGAGGGTCGGCTACTGAACCTGGGTAACGCCACCGGCCACCCGTCGTTCGTGATGAGCAACAGCTTCTCCAACCAGGTCATCGCGCAGATCGAGCTGTGGACCAAGAACGACGAATACGACAACGAGGTCTACCGCCTGCCCAAGCACCTCGACGAGAAGGTGGCCCGCATCCACGTCGAAGCACTGGGTGGCGAGCTGACCAAGCTCACCAAGGAGCAGGCCGAGTACATCGGCGTCGACGTGGACGGCCCGTACAAGCCCGACCACTACCGCTACTGAGTTACCGAGGGCGTGTCGAAACTGCGGCCAGCCGCGGTTTCACCGCCCGGCCTGCGGCTCGCCGCAGTTTCGAAACCCACGATCAGCACGGCGCGACTAGGCTCGCGTCGTGCTGATCGCTATCGAGGGAGTCGACGGCGCCGGCAAGCGGACACTCACCGACGGCCTGCGCTCGGCGTTCGAGACCGCCGGGACATCCGTGGCCACGCTGGCGTTTCCGCGATATGGGGAGTCGCTGACCGCTGATGTGGCGGCCGAGGCGTTGCGCGGTCGACACGGCGACCTGGCTACCTCGGTGTATGCGATGGCGATGCTGTTCGCCCTCGACCGCGCCGGTGCTCATGCGCAGATCCAAGCCCTGCGACAATCGCACGACGTGGTGATTCTGGACCGCTACGTGGCCTCCAACGCCGCCTACAGCGCTGCCCGCCTGCACCAGCAGGCGACCGGCGAAGCGGTCGGCTGGGTGCACGACATCGAATTCGGCCGGCTGACCCTGCCAGCACCGGATTGGCAGGTGCTGCTCGGTGTATCAGCAGAACTTGCAGACCAGAGGGCTCGGCGCCGCGCCAGCGTGGACGCCGGCCGGGCGCGCGACGCCTACGAACGCGACGCCGGACTGCAACAGCGCACCGGTGCGGTGTACGCCGAGCTCGCCGCAGCGAGCTGGGGTGGACCCTGGCTGGTGGTCGACGAGACGGTCGATCCGGGTGACCTGGCGGCACAGTTAATGGCCTAGTTGACGCTCGGTCGCGCGACGGCTGTGGTAATAGGTGCACGACACATGCGTGTGGCAGCTCCGTTTTGTCGCGTTCTGGTGACACCATGGACACCATGAGGCAAAGGATTCTCGTGGTCGACGACGACGCGTCGCTGGCCGAGATGCTGACCATTGTGCTGCGGGGGGAAGGGTTCGACACCGCCGTCATCGGCGATGGCACCCAGGCACTGACTGCCGTGCGCGAATTGCGGCCCGACCTGGTGTTGCTGGACTTGATGCTGCCTGGCATGAACGGCATCGACGTGTGCCGGGTGCTGCGCGCCGACTCCGGGGTTCCGATCGTGATGCTGACGGCCAAGACCGACACCGTCGACGTCGTGCTCGGATTGGAGTCGGGCGCCGACGACTACATCATGAAGCCGTTCAAGCCCAAGGAGTTGGTTGCCCGGGTGCGGGCGCGGTTGCGGCGCAACGACGACGAGCCCGCCGAGATGCTGTCGATCGCCGACGTCGACATCGATGTGCCCGCCCACAAGGTGACCCGCAATGGCGAACAGATCTCGCTGACCCCGCTGGAGTTCGACCTGCTCGTGGCGTTGGCGCGAAAACCGCGTCAGGTGTTTACTCGTGATGTGCTGCTCGAACAGGTGTGGGGCTACCGTCATCCCGCGGACACCCGTTTGGTGAACGTGCATGTCCAGCGTCTGCGGGCCAAGGTCGAAAAAGACCCGGAGAACCCGACCGTTGTACTGACCGTTCGAGGAGTGGGTTACAAGGCCGGACCTCCGTGATCCGTGAGCGCCGCAATAGGCAGGAGCGGCGCGGGTGAGCTTGGGCTCGAGACCACGTTTTCGGGGTCGTTCTGGCCGCTCCGGCCCGGTCATGCGGGGCGTTGGCGCACTGAGTCGCGCTCTCGGCGTGGCGTGGCGCCGTTCCCTGCAACTTCGAGTTCTCGCGCTCACCCTCGGCATGTCGCTGACCGTGATTCTGGCGCTGGGCTTCGTATTGACCAGCCAGGTCACCAACCGCGTGCTCGACGTCAAACTGCGGGCCGCCACCGAGCAGATCGAGCGCGCCCGTAGCACGGTCAGCGGGATCGTCAGCGGCGAAGAGGCGCGCTCGCTGGACAGCAGCCTGCAATTGGCGCGCAATACGCTGACGTCGAAAACCGACCCCACCTCCGGAGCGGGATTGGCCGGTGCTTTCGACGCGGTCCTGGTGGTACCCGGGCAGGGACCTCGTCCGGCGGCATCCGCCGGTCCGGTCGACCAGCTACCGGATTCGCTGCGCGACTTCGTCAAGGCCGGGCAGGTGGCCTACCAGTACGCCACCGTGCACACCGAGGGTTTCTCGGGGCCGGCGCTGGTGATCGGCACCCCCACGACGTCGCGGGTGAACAACCTCGAGCTGTACCTCGTCTTCCCGCTCGGCAACGAGCAGAGCACGATCGCGCTGGTGCGCGGCACCATGGCTACCGGCGGCCTGGTGCTGATGGTGCTGCTGGCCGGGATCGCGTGGATGGTCACCCGTCAGGTGGTGGTCCCGGTCCGGGCGGCCGCGCGGACGGCCGAGCGATTCGCCGACGGGCATCTGTCCGAGCGGATTCCGATCCGCGGCGAGGACGACATGGCCCGGCTGGCGGTGTCGTTCAACGACATGGCCGAAAGCCTGTCACGCCAGATCGCTCAACTCGAGGAGTTCGGAAACCTGCAGCGCCGCTTCACTTCTGACGTCAGCCATGAGCTGCGCACCCCGCTGACCACGGTGCGGATGGCCGCTGACCTGATCTACGACCACAGCGAAGACCTCGACCCGGCGCTGCGGCGGTCCACCGAGTTGATGGTCAACGAGCTGGATCGGTTCGAGTCGCTGCTCAGCGATCTGCTGGAAATCTCCCGCCACGACGCCGGCGTGGCGGAATTGTCGGTTGAGGCAGTGGATCTGCGGACCACCGTCAACAGCGCGCTGGGCAACGTCGGGCATCTGGCCGAAGACGCCGGCGTGCAGATGATCGTCGACATGCCGGACGAAGACGTCATCGCTGAGGTCGATCCGCGCCGGGTTGAGCGGATTCTGCGCAATCTGATCGCGAATGCGATCGACCACGCCGAACACAAACCGGTCCGGATCAGGATGGGCTACGACGA
>NZ_JBYCLD010000069.1:0-2376 GCF_057473725.1 Mycobacterium sp. TH-M11
TCTTTGCATATTCACTGAAGCTTATTCACAATTGGTGGTATGCGTGTGGGCGTTCCAACCGAAGTCAAGAACAACGAGTGCCGGGTTGCAATCACTCCGTCCGGCGTCGCCGAACTGACCAGCCGAGGGCACGAGGTCCAGATCCAGGCCGGGGCGGGCGAAGGCTCGGCGATCACCGACAGCGATTTCAAAGCCGCAGGTGCACAATTGGTTTCCAGTGCCGACAGCGTTTGGGCCGATGCCGATTTGGTGCTCAAAGTCAAAGAGCCGACAGCGCTGGAGTATTCGCGGCTGCGGCCCGCGCAGACCTTGTTCACCTATCTTCACCTGGCCGCATCGCGTTCGTGCACCGAAGCGTTGCTGTCCGCGGGCACGACGTCGATCGCCTACGAGACCGTCCAAAGCCCAGACGGCACGTTGCCGCTGCTGGCCCCGATGAGCGAAGTCGCCGGCAGGTTGTCGGCCCAGGTCGGGGCGTATCACCTGATGCGTACTCACGGCGGGCGTGGCGTGCTGATGGGCGGCGTCCCGGGCGTAGCGCCGGCCACCGTGGTGGTCATCGGCGCGGGAACCGCCGGATACAACGCCGCGCGGGTTGCTCACGGAATGGGTTCGGCCGTCACGGTTCTCGACATCAACATCGGTAGGCTGCGCGAGGTCGACCACGCGTTCAGCGGCCAAGTGCAGACTCGCCATTCCACCACCCTGGAATTGGAAGACGCGGTGAAACGCGCCGACCTGGTGATCGGCGCGGTGCTGTTGCCCGGCGGCAAGGCTCCTACTCTGATCTCGAATTCGCTTGTTGCTCAGATGAAGCCAAGCGCAGTCCTGGTAGATATTGCTATCGATCAGGGTGGTTGCTTCGAAGACTCGCGGCCCACCACTCACGACGATCCGACCTTCGTGGTACACGACACCGTGTTCTACTGCGTGGCCAACATGCCTGCCGCGGTTCCTGCCACGTCGACGGCCGCGCTGACCAACGCGACCCTGCCGTATGTGCTCGAGCTCGCGGACCGGGGTTGGCAGGCCGCCTGCCGGTCGAATCCAGCTCTTGCCAAGGGTCTTTCGACACACGATGGAGAGCTGCTCTGCCAGCGGGTCGCCGCCGATCTCGCGCTGCCGTTCACCGATCCGGCGGCACTGCTGGCCTGAAGGTATTGGCCCGCAGTCCCGAGGTCGGTCGCCCGAATCAGACGTGGCCGAGCTTGTCGACGATGTCCTTCGCCGGCCGGGCTTCTGCCTTCCGATACCCCGTCCCCGCCCACAGGTTGGTGCCATGCGGGTCTTCCAGTTCGACCGCGGCTCGGCGGATCGGTGACGTCATCTGGTTGACTTCGGGATAGCCAAGCGGCGCAATCTCATCCATCATGCGGGTGAAGTCGTTGGCTAAGCCACGGGCATACCGGCCCGAAAACGCGTTGGTGACAACCGTGCTGTCGAACTGTGGGTGCCCGAGCGCGGAACGGTGCGCGGCATTGGTCCCGGCCTCGTCGGACAGCAGAAGCGCGGTGCCGATCTGCGCCGCGGCGGCCCCCCTGCGCAACACCC
Organism: Mycobacterium sp. TH-M11; assembly: GCF_057473725.1. NCBI lineage: Bacteria > Bacillati > Actinomycetota > Actinomycetes > Mycobacteriales > Mycobacteriaceae > Mycobacterium > Mycobacterium sp. TH-M11. The sequence goes on from NZ_JBYCLD010000069.1 coordinate 1,552, forward strand.
CGGCGACATCCTCGGGGCTGGACACTCCGCCGGCGGCGATGAGCGGCACGTCGTGCAGGTGGCCGATGCGATCCAGCAGTTCGTGCAGAGGTTCGGTGCCCGGACTCATGTCCGGCGCGAATGTGCCCCGATGCCCACCGGCGTCCGGCCCCTGGACAATCAGGCCGTCCGCACCGGCAGCAACCGCCACTCCGGCTTCGTACACAGACGTCACGGTGATGTAGATCAACATGCCCAACGCACCGAGCCGACGCAACACATCCGGCGACGGCGCGCCAAAGGTGAACGACACCAACTCCGGCCGCATATCGGCGACCACCTCGAGTTTCTGCGGCCAGCCGTCGTCGTCACCGAATTCGGGATAGCCGACGTGGACGTCGTAGTGCTCGGCCAGTTCGTCGAGCGCCTCGGCGTAATGGTCCAACGCGATCACGTCGGCGACACTCGGCTGGGGCACAAACAGATTCACACCGATCGGCCCAGTGCTCGATGCGCGCGCATTGGCGATGTCGTCGGCCAGACGCGCGGCGCTGATATAGCCGCCGGCGAGAAATCCGAGGCCGCCGGCGTTGGACACCGCCGCGGCCAGCGCGGGAGTCCCGGGGCCACCAGCCATGGGCGCGCCCACGATCGGCATGTCCAGATCCCAGAAGCCCAGCACCATCGCCTTACCCCGTCATTGTCCGAAGCTGTTGCGGTAGGGACTTCTTGGAACGATGCGGTCCGAGAACGGCGGCACCGTAGGGTTTATTGAGGAGTTGACGCGCGATCGCGTTGACCTCGTCCAGGGTGACCTCATCGAGCTCCTGCAGCGTCCGGTCGATG
>NZ_JBYCLD010000070.1:0-23605 GCF_057473725.1 Mycobacterium sp. TH-M11
GTCGTCGATCCGGTCACCCGCACCGCGGTCTGCCAACCGGGACTGCTCAACGCGGAAGTGAAGAAGACCGTCGCCGAATACGGCCTGTGGTATCCGCCGGACCCGTCGTCGTATGAGATCTGCAGCATCGGCGGCAACATCGCCACCAATGCGGGCGGGCTGTGCTGCGTCAAGTACGGCGTGACGACCGACTACGTGCTCGGCGTGCAGGTGGTTTTGGCCGACGGCACCGCGGTCCGGCTTGGTGGGCCCCGGCTGAAAGACGTTGCCGGCCTTTCGCTGACCAAGTTGTTCGTCGGCAGCGAGGGCGTGCTGGGCGTGATCACCGAGGTGACGTTGCGGCTGATGCCGGCCCAGCAGCCGTTGAGCACGGTCGTGGCCAACTTCGCGTCGGTGGAGGCCGCGGCCCAGGCGGTGCTCGGGGTGACCTCGCGACTGCGCCCGGCGATGCTGGAATTCATGGACCGCGCGACCATCAACGCCGTTGAGGACAAGCTGCGGATGGGCCTGGACCGCGGGTCGGCCGCGATGCTGGTGGGCGCCTCCGACGAACGCGGCCGCGGCCGCGGCGAAGACGCCGAGTTCATGGCCGCGACTTTCACCGAATTCGGTGCGACGGAAGTCTTTTCGACCGACGACCCGGACGAGGGTGAAGCCTTTGTAGCGGCGCGGCGATTCGCGATTCCGGCGGTCGAGGAGAAGGGGCCGCTGCTCCTCGAGGATGTCGGCGTGCCGGTTCCGGCGCTGGCCGCGCTGGTCAGCGGGATCGAGCGGATCGCCGCCGCGCGTGACCTGATGATCGCGGTGATCGCGCACGCCGGCGACGGCAACACCCACCCGCTGATCGTCTACAACCCCGACGACGCGGCGATGACCGAGCGGGCACAGTTGGCCTACGGCGAAATCATGGATCTCGCATTGGGTCTCGGCGGCACGATCACCGGAGAGCACGGCGTCGGACGGCTGAAGCGTCCGTGGCTGGACGGCTACCTCGGACCGGAAGCGATGGCGTTGAACCGTCGCATCAAGGACGCGCTCGATCCCATGGGGATCTTGAACCCCGGCGCGGGCGTCTAGGCACTTGTGTCACAGCAGCCTCCCCGGGAGACGGCGTTCGATGTGCCCACCTTCGAGCGACAATTCGGCGCTGCGACATCGACAAAGCATTGACCGCACAGGAGGCACCCGCAATGAATCGCAATACCATCATGGACAGCAGCGCCAAGCTGATGAACTTCGCGCACCGCGTCGTCCTGAAGACCACCGGGCACCGGCTGCTGGCCCAGCCGTTCGGGATGCCACTGGTCGAACTTCACACCACCGGACGCAAGTCCGGGCTCCCCCGCTCCTGCTACCTGACCGCGCCGGTTCACGACGACCACCGCGTGGTGCTCGTGGCATCCAAGGGCGGCGACGACCGCAACCCCGACTGGTACCAGAATCTGCAGGCCCACCCGGACGCCGAGATCGTGATGAACGGTGAACGGCGGAAAGTGCACGCGCGGACCGCCGACGCGGCGGAGAAGGCCGAGCTGTGGCCGAAGATCGTTGCGGCTTACCAGGGTTACGCCGGATATCAGCGACGGACCACGCGCGACATCCCGGTGGTGATCTGCGAGCTGCAGGGCCCGGCCGGCGAGAGGTGACGGCCCGCCGTCCCACCTCGCCGGGTATGTGAGACTGACTGCGATGACTGACTTCGACGTGGCCGCACACCGAAAGCTGCTGCGGCGCGGCTTCGCCCTCGAATACATCACCCTGGCCTGGAATGTCGTCGGCATCGTGATCCTGGCGGTGGCTGCCATCACCGCCAAATCGGTGGCGCTGGCTGGGTTCGGCCTGGACTCGCTGATCGAGATCGGCGCCTCGGTGGTCGTGATCTGGGAGCTCTCCGGGACCGGGGAGGCCCGGCAGCGGTTCGCGCTGCGGCTCATCGGCGCCGCCTTCGGGGCGTTGGCGCTCTACCTGCTGGTTCAGTCAACGCTAGTGCTGGTCAACAGTTTTCATCCTGAGCATTCCCGCCTGGGCATTGCGTGGACCGCGGTCACCGCTGCGGCGATGTTCGCACTCGCGGCCGGCAAGGCGCGAACCGGTGCCGCCCTGGGCAATCCAGTGCTGAGCACCGAAGGCCGCGTCACCCTGATCGACGGCCTGCTCTCAGCGGCCGTGCTGCTCGGCCTGCTCCTCAACAGCCTCGCCGGTTGGTGGTGGGCCGATCCGCTCGCCGGCTACGTGCTCGTGTTCTACGCGCTACGCGAGGTCAGGGAGATCTTCTTCACGCCCACACCCGCCGTCTAGCAACGGCCAACGCCTGCCTGGCTGAGCGCAGCGCGTCAATAAAGGCCGGCAGTGCGTAACTCTTCTACCGCCTGTCGAGCGAGGACCCCAAATTCGTCATCGGGCGCTGCGGCACTCCAGCGTTGGAACGCGATCTGCCAGGCCAGCGCGCCCAACCGGGCGGCGGCGGCAGCAGTGAGATCCGCGCAACCACGGCGCCGAAGCGACTCGGTTATCGACGCGATCAGACTCAGGCCCTTGAGGGCCTCCCGTTCCCGCAGTTCTGAGCTGGCATCGATGACCGCCTGTCTCCTGACCGCGAATTCGCGGCGCTCGGGGGTGAAGACGTGCCGTCCGACCTCGTCCAGGGCGTGAGCAACCACTGCCATCGGTGGCAACTCGGCCGGCGCGCCCAGGATGGCGTCTTCAACCAATGCGGCCACGGTGTTTCCGCCGAAGAGCACTTCACGTTTGTCGGGGTAATGACGGAAAAAGGTGCTCTTGGTGAGCCCGGCACGTTCGGCGATCTGCACCACGGTCGTCTGCTCATAGCCTTGTTCGGCGAACAGTTCGAGCGCTGCGGCGACGAGTCGTTCACGTGCATTGGGTTGCCAACGGGCCATGGGACCCCATCTTATGGCACTTAGTCCCGTCATCGGGTATACAGTGACGGGACTAAGTCCTATCACTGAGCCTTGGGAGGTGGTCGTGGGTATCGCCGTGATCTATGAATCGTTCGGAGGCCCCGAAGTCCTCCAAGTCAGAGAGGTACCCGAGCCGCATGCCGGCCCCGGCGAGGTTCGCATCCGGGTGGCCTCTGCCGGCCTGAACCCGATGGACTGGGGGATCGCCGCGCGGCCCGAACTGGCGGCCGCGTTCGGCATCAGCGTCCCGGCCGGCTTCGGATCCGACTTGGCCGGCACCGTCGACGAAGTTGGTTATGGAGTCGCAGGTTTCGCGGTCGGCGACCGCGTCTTCGGCGCCGCAATCGGCAAGGCTGTCGCCGACTACGTCGTCGTCCAGCCAGTCGGCGCGCTTTGGCACACCCCCGAAGGAGTCAGCGACGAGGTGGCGAGCACGCTCTCCGTAGCCGGCATGACCGCGTCCGCGGCAGTGGACGCCGTCGATCTCCAGCCGGGAGACGTCGTGCTCATCGGCGCCGCGGCGGGCGGTGTCGGCGTGTTTGCTACGCAGCTCGCGCGGCTGGCGGGCGCGACCGTCATCGGCACCGCATCCGAGGGAACCTTCGACTTTCTCCGGGGGCTCGGCGCGCGGCCCGTCGCCTATGGAGCCGGACTCGTAGAGCAAGTTCGCGAGATTGCCCCTGCCGGTGTGACCGCTGCTATCGACCTGTTCGGGACGGAGACCGTCGAAGCGGCACTGGCGCTCGGCGTAGCGCCGCAACGAATCGCCGTCGTTGCGGTCGGCACCGACCTCCCCGAAGGTGTGCACGCCACAGGAGCAGCTGGAGCACGGCCGGAGAACATGGATACCCTCACCGCCGCGATCGCCTCGGGTGTCCTCACCGTGCCGATCGCCGCCGGCTTTCCCGTCGATGAGATCCGAGACGCCGTCACACTCCAGGCCCAGCGGCACGTTCACGGCAAGATCGTGGTGCACCTGCGATGAGTACGACGACCGTTCAAGCGGAGCATCGGCGGCGGATCGCGGAGCAATACGGTCCCCTCGGTCCACACCAGGTCGAACTCGACGACTCAGTGACCGTCACTGTTGATGACGGTCTCGAACTAGCCGGAATCCTCGCTCTCCCAAAGGGTCTCGGCAGGGCGCCGGTCGTACTCAGACGCCCCCAGCGCAGACCTGTACTTGCGATTGCGGGACGTCTTCGGCAGCGGGCCGGTGCAAAGCGTCACCGACGGCATCCTCCGCGTAACGGATCCCGTCCTTCACGTCGGCGTTCCCGTCGACATCGACCTCGGCCCTGTCGGCCATCGGTTCGCTCCCGGGCATCGCCTTCGGCTGCTCGTTGCCAGCGGTGCGCACCCCTACTACAACCGCAACCTCGGCAACGGCGAACCAACCGCGACGGCCACCCACACTCGCGTAGCGCACCAGGCGATTGCCGTCGGCGGTACTGACGGACTGCGCATCAAGCTGCCGCTGGCTGATCGACTTCAGACTCCTGGAGAAACAGCCCCGTCGTCGCGTAACCGAAGCCCGCCTCCCGAAGGCCATCGTTGACATATCCACTCCCATGTCGTAGCAATAAGACATGACAGCCACTTTGTCTCGCGCTCCGCAGTTCCGGCTCGCGACCGCTGAGACGTGGGCCAACCCGTGGCCGATGTACCGCGACCTGCGCGATCACGACCCGGTGCATCACGTGGTGCCGCACAGCAAACCCGCCGACGATTACTACGTGCTGACCCGCCACGCCGACATCTGGGCCGCGGCAAGAGACCACGAGACGTTCTCGTCGGCGCAGGGCTTGACCGTCAATTACGGCGAGCTGGAAATGATTGGGCTGGCCGACAATCCGCCGATGGTGATGCAGGATCCGCCGGTGCACACCGAGTTCCGCAAGCTGGTGGCCCGCGGGTTCACCCCGCGACAGGTGGAGGCCGTCGAGCCGAAGGTCCGCGAATTCGTCGTCGAACGCCTCGAACGGCTGCTGGCCGACGGCGGCGAAGGAGATATCGTTGCCGATTTGTTCAAGCCGCTGCCGTCGATGGTCGTGGCCCACTACCTCGGCGTCCCCGACGAAGACCGCGGCCAGTTCGACGGCTGGACCGACGCCATCGTCGCGGCCAACACCGCCGAGGGCGGCGTCGCGGGCGCCCTGGAGACCGTCGGCGAGGCGGTCGGCTCGATGATGGCCTACTTCACCGAGTTGATCGAACGCCGCCGCTGCGAACCTGCGGACGACACTGTCTCGCATCTGGTCGCCGCAGGTGTCGGGGCCGACGGAAATATCGCCGGCACGCTGTCGATCCTGGCGTTCGTCTTCACGATGGTCACCGGCGGAAACGACACCACCACCGGCATGCTGGGCGGCGCGGTCCAGTTGCTGCACCAGCGGCCTGATCAGCGGCGCCTGCTCGTCGAGAACCCGGATCTGATCCCGGCTTCCGTCGACGAGTTTCTGCGACTGACCTCACCGGTGCAGGCGTTGGCCCGCACCGCTACCCGCGACGTCACCATCGGCGACACCACCGTCCCGCGAGGCCGTCGGGTGCTGCTAGTTTACGGATCCGGTAACCGCGACGAGCGCCAATTCGGTTCGGATGCCGGTGAACTCGACGTGCGGCGGCACCCGCGTAACATCTTGACCTTCAGCCATGGCGCCCACCACTGCCTGGGCGCGGCCGCGGCGCGCATGCAATCGCGGGTCGCATTGACCGAACTGCTCTCCCGCTGCCCCGATTTCGAGGTCGACGAGCACGGCATCGTCTGGGCCGGCGGCAGCTATGTGCGTCGCCCGCTGTCGGTACCGTTTCGGGTCGCCTAGATGCCGGCCAACGCTTGGATCGGCGAGCGCCGCAACCAAGTCGCCGCCGACCGGATCCTCGACGCCGCCGAGGAGTTGTTCACCCACCACGATCCCGGTTCGGTCGGCATGCATGAAATCGCCAAAGCCGCCGGGTGTTCGCGCGCGACGCTGTACCGCTACTTCGAGAACCGGGAGGCGCTGCGCAGCGCCTACGTCGCCCGCGAAACCCTCCGGCTGTCGGAGTCGATCGACGTCGACCACATCGAAGACCCTCAGGAACGTCTGGTCACCGGCATCGTCACCACACTTCGGCTGGTGCGCCAAAGCCCGGCGCTGTCAGCCTGGTTCGCGACGGCCTCGGGCCCACTCGGCGCCGAGCTGGCCGAGGAGTCCGACGTGATCACCGGTCTGGCCACCGCATTCGTCACCTCGCTGGGCGACGACCAGCCGGCGAACGTCACCGCCCGCGGTCGGTGGCTGGTCCGCGCGATCACATCGCTGCTGATCTTCCCCGGCCACGATGAGGCCGACGAGCGGGCGATGCTCACCGAGTTCGTCGCCCCCGTCGTGGTGCCCGCAGACGAGTTCAGTCGCGCACCCGGGTGAACCGGTGCAGCAACCAGGCCGGCGGAATCGTGATGGCCGTGGTCGCCACGAACAACCCGGCCATCGAACCGGTGTACACGTGATCCTGCAGGATGTAGACCATCGCGAATTCCATTGTCACCAAATGGATCAAGAAGATTTCGTAGGAGATCTCGCCGAGCCATACCATCGGTCGACTGGCCAGTAAGCGAGCGTAGAGACCCTCGTTGCCGAGCGCCAACGGCGCGACCGCCAGTGCCGCGATCGCCGCGTAGAACACCGCCTTGTACAGCGCTTGCGACATCCCGAGCGGCGACGTCGTCGGATCACCGGCAAGAGGAGTCGACGCGATGAGATAGCAGATCGCCGCGATCGGCAGGGCGACAAACCCGTAGCAGCGCACTCCCATTCGCTGCAGCACGGTCAACGCCATGCCGGCGAGAAACCAGATGAGATAGGTGGGTAACCACAACCGGGCGCCGTTGGGAATCGACGTGAGCAGGTGGACGCCGACTAGCCATAGCGGGGTGATCAGCGCGAGCGCCGCGATCCCGGCCAGCAACAGCTTGGGGCGCCACTGCCGCCGGCACAGCACCACCACGAGCAGGTAGGCCAGCAGCGGAAGAACAACGTAGAACGATCCTTCCACGGCCAGGCTCCACATCTGGGTCAGCCCCTGATGCAAGTACCCGCGCATGTAGTTGAAGGTGTAGATCTGCGTCAGCGTCAGATTGCGGAACAGTCCGAACCAGGTGTGCCCGTAATTGGGCCCGACATGCCGAAAGTGGTAGATGGCGTAGGCGATCAACACCGTGACGACGTAGGCCGGCATGATGCGCCGCACCCGATGCCAGGCGTAGCGCCGGATCGACGGCTCCGGTCCGCCGGTCGCCACCGACTTCACCCAGGGCCGGAACAACAAGAAGCCGGACAGCACAAAGAAAATCGGGACGCCGATCTCCATTCGCGAACACATCAGGCCGTAATAACCCTCGATGTATTTTCCGGTGGTGTAAGCCGCGTGGGTACCGACCACGAGAAGTGCTGCGACACCACGGACACCAGTCAGCGAGGCGACCCGATCCGGCCCGGCCACCTGCTCGAGCCCGCCCTGCGCCGAGGTGTCGGCCCGGGTCATCCCTTGTGGTCCCGCCGCGGCGCGCCACGACCGCCGCGGCGGTTCTTGTCCGGAGCCCGATCCGGTTGCAGATTGATCAGCTGACCGGAGATACGAGTGTTCTCAAGGGCTTTGAGTGTCGCCCGGGGCAATTTTGCCGGCAGTTCCACGAGCGAGAAATCCGGTTTGATGGTGATGTGGCCGAAGTCGCTGCGGTGCAGTCCGCCCTCGTTGGCGATGGCGCCGACGATCGCACCCGGTCCGATCTTGTGCCGCTTGCCGACCGCGATGCGGTACGTGGCGAGACCCTTCGTGGATCCGTCGCCGAAGCTGCGAACGGGTTTGGCCGGCCGGTCCTGGTGCTCGCGTTGCCGGCGCTCGGCGGGAGATTCGGGCGACATCAGAAAGTCTTCGCCGTCGCGCGACTGCAGCGCCAGCGCCGCGGCGATGTCGGCCATCGGAACATCGTGCTCGCGTTCGTAATCCGCGACCAGGCGACGGAACAATTCCAGCCCGGGCGAGCCGAGGCTGTCGGTGATGGAGTCGGCGAACTTCGCCACCCGCTGGGCGTTCACGTCGTCGACGCTGGGCAGTTGAGCCTCGGTCAGCTTCTGCCGGGTCGCCTTCTCAATGGACTTCAGCAAGTGGCGCTCACGCGGCGAGACGAACAGCAGCGCGTTACCCGACCGTCCCGCCCGGCCCGTCCGGCCGATGCGGTGCACATATGACTCGTTGTCGTGCGGAATGTCGTAGTTGACCACATGCGAGATCCGCTCGACGTCCAATCCCCGGGCCGCGACGTCGGTGGCGACCAGGATGTCGATGCCCTTGGCGCCGCCCTCTTTGAGAGCGGTGATCGTCCGCTCGCGCACCGCCTGCGGGATGTCACCGTTGATGGCAGACGCGGAAAAGCCTCGGGCGCGCAGCTTTTCGGCGACCTCTTCGGTCGCCTGCTTGGTGCGCACAAAGACGATCATCGCTTCGAACGGCTCGACCTCCAGGACCCGGGTCAACGCGTCCATTTTTCGCGGGCCGGCCACCTGGATGTAGCTCTGTGCAATGTTCTCAGCGGTGGCGGTTTTCGCCTCGACCTTGACCTCGGTGGGGTCGTGCAGATACTTGTTGCTGAGCTTGCGGATCGCCGGTGGCATGGTCGCGGAGAACAGCGCGACCTGTTTGTACTCCGGCGTCTCGGCCAGGATCCGCTCGACTTCCTCGGCGAAGCCCATCGTCAGCATCTCGTCGGCCTCGTCGAGCACCAGGTAGTCGACGTGGGACAGGTCCAGCGTCCCGCGCTCGAGGTGGTCGATCACGCGGCCGGGCGTGCCGACGACCACCTGCGCACCGCGCTTCAGCCCGGCGAGCTGCGTCGTGTAGGACGCTCCGCCATAAATCGGCAGCACGTTGATCTGCGGCAGGTGGGTGCCGTAGCGGCTGAACGCCTCGGCCACCTGCAGCGCCAGCTCCCGGGTCGGGGCCAACACCAGCGCCTGGGTGGCTCTGTTGCTGGTGTCGATCTTGGACAGGATAGGGACCGCGAACGCAGCCGTCTTGCCCGTTCCGGTCTGGGCCAAACCGACCACATCCGAGCCCGCCATCAGGGCCGGAATCGTCGCTGCCTGAATCGCCGACGGCGACTCGTAGCCGACGTCGGCAAGGGCCTGCAGCACCGACGGGTGAATCTGCAGGTCCGCGAAGGTCACGGTGTCATCATGCGGGGAGTCCATGTCGAGTCAAAGCTTAGTGGTCGACTGCCACTCGGCCACGCCTGCCGCGTCGACGGGGCTGGTCAAGGTACCGTGCGGCGTTGTGTGGACACCAATGCGGCTGATCGGGATAACCGCCGCCGCGCTGCTCGCCGCCCCGCTGAGCGGGTGCGGATCGGGGGATTCGACCGTCGCGAAGACTCCCGAGCCCACCAGCCACACCACCGCCGCCGCACGGCCGACGGCAGCAGCGCCGCCCGCGACCGCCGCGCCGACCAGCGCCGGGCCCGTCGACCCCTGCGCAGTCAACCTCGCCGATCCCGCGATCGCCCGCGGGGTGTCCGAGCTGCCGATGGATCCGCGCAGCCACCAGCCGTGGAACCCCGAGCCGCTGGCCGGCAACTTCAACGAGTGCGCGCAGCTGTCCGCGGTCATCGTCAAGGCCAACACCAACGCCGAGAGCCCCAACACCCGCGCGGTGCTGTTTCATCTCGGCAAGCTGATACCGCCCCAAGGGGTGCCCGACACCTACGGCTTCAACGGTCTCGACAACTCGCAGTGCACCGGTGACACGGTGGCGCTGAGCTACTCCGGCGGGATCGGCCTGCCCAGCATTGTGAAGTTCCGCTGGAACGGCAACGGGGTGGAGCTGATCGCCAACTGAGCCCGAGTTGTCGGTGCGGCCACCTACAGTGGCTGCTGTGTTCATGGCCGGCGACACTGTCATCTTCAGCGCATCGGATCTCGCGTCCGCGGCGCGCTGTGAATACGCCCTGCTGCGGGATTTCGACGCCAAACTCGGTCGTGGGCAACACGTCACCGTCACCGACGACCTGTTGGACCGCACCGCGGCGCTCGGTGACGAGCACGAACGCCGCCGGCTCGACCACCTGCGCGACGAGCACGCCGGCGGCGTCGCGGTAATCGGCCGACCCGCCCCCCTCACCCGCGAGAACATCAACGCGGCCGCGACACAGACCCGGCGCAAGATCGACCAGGGCGTACCGGTGATCTACCAGGCCGCGATGTTCGATGGCCGCTTCGTCGGGTTCGCCGATTTTCTGGTGCTGCGCGACGGCAGGTATCAGGTGTCCGATACCAAACTGGCCCGCTCGGCGAAAGTCACTGCGCTGCTTCAGATCGCCGCCTACGCGGACACCTTGCGCAAGGCCGGCACCGCAGTGCACCCCGAAGCGGAATTGCTGCTCGGTAACGGCACCGCGGTCAACTACCAGGTCGACGAACTGATCCCGGTGTACCGCGAGCAACGCGCGCGACTGCAGCGCCTGCTCGACGATCACTACGCCGCAGGCTCCCCGGCGCGCTGGACCGACGACGGCGTTCGGGCCTGCTTTCGGTGCCCGGTCTGCGCGGATCAGGTGCGCGCCGCCGACGACCTGCTCCTCGTCGCGGGCTTGCGAGTCAGCCAGCGCGCCAAGCTGATCGACGCCGGTCTCGTCACCGTCTCCGACCTCGCCGGGCACTCCGGTCCGATTGCCAACATGTCCGCGCGTTCGGTCACCGGACTCGTCGCCCAGGCCACCCTCCAGATCCGCCAACGCGACATCGGCACACCACAGTTCGAGGTCGCCGACCCGCAACCGTTGACGCTGCTCCCCGAGCCTGATGCGGGCGATCTCTTCTTCGATTTCGAGGGTGACCCGCTGTGGACCGCCGACGGCGTCGACTGGGGTCTGGAGTATCTGTTCGGCGTTCTCGAAGGCGGCAAGGCGGGCGCTTTTCATCCGCTGTGGGCACACGACAGACCCGACGAACGCACGGCGCTCACCGACTTTCTTTCGCTGGTTGCCGAGCGGCGCACGCGTTTTCCCAACATGCACATCTATCACTACGCCGCATACGAGAAGACGGCCCTGCTCCGGCTGGCCGGTCGTCACGGCGTGGGGGAAGACGACGTCGACGACTTGCTGCGCAGCGGAACGCTTGTCGACCTGTATCCGATCGTACGCAAGACCATTCGTACGGGTAACGAGTCGCTGAGCCTGAAGGCGTTGGAGCCGCTGTACATGGGATCCCGGCTGCGCTCAGGTGACGTGACCACCGCCACCGACTCGATCACGCAGTATGCGCGCTACAGCGAACTGCGCTCCGGCGGCGACCTGGGTCGGGCGGCGGCCGTCCTCAAGGAAATCGAGGGCTACAACCAGTACGACTGCGAATCCACCCGCGAATTGCGTGATTGGCTGATCATCCAGGCCGCCGAGCACGGCGTCACACCGATCGGTGCCCAACCGGTTTCCGATGGCGACGTCATCGAGGCCATCGACCCGCTCGCGACAACCCTGCAGCGATTCAGCGAAGACGCCGCGACCGGTGACCGCACTCCCGAGCAGACAGCCGTGGCGCTGGTGTCGGCGGCCCGCGGCTTCCACCGACGAGAAGACAAGCCGTTCTGGTGGGCCCACTTCGACCGGCTGAATTACCCCGTCGACGAATGGGCCGATGAGACAGACGTTTTCATCGCCAGCGAAGCGGACGTCGAGGTCGACTGGAGTAGGCCACCCCGGACCCGCAAACTGCAGCGGCGGGTTCGATTGACCGGCGAATTGGCCCGCGGCGGGCTCAACGACAAGGTCTTCGCGCTCTACGAGCCACCGGCCCCGTCCGGGCTGACCGACAACCCGGACCGGCGCGCGGCCGGCCACGCCGAAGTCGTCAGCTTCGACGACCCGACGGTCCCGACCTCGGTGGTGATCTGCGAACGGACCCCGGTCGACGGCAACACTTTTCACCAGCTCCCGTTCGCGCTGACGCCGGGTGGCCCGGTCAACACCAAGCCGCTGCGCCAGGCCATCGACGCGGCAGCGGCCCAGGTTGCGGCGAACCTGCCACGCCTCCCCCGTACCGCGGTGATCGACGTCCTGCTCCGCCGCCGACCACGAACCCGCAGCGGCGACGACCTTCCCCGCAGCGGCGATTTCATCGCCGACATCACCGCCGGTCTGCTCGACCTGGATTCGTCCTACATCGCGGTGCACGGGCCGCCCGGGACCGGCAAGACCTACACCGCGGCGCGCGTCATCACCCGACTGGTGACCGATCATGGTTGGCGGGTCGGGGTGGTCGCGCAATCGCATGCGGTGGTGGAGAACCTGCTGCAGGGCACCATCGACGCCGAGATCGACCCGGCACGGGTGGCCAAGAAGGGCGACCGTCCGGGTGCGGCATGGCGGCAGATCGGCAAGAACGACTACCCGGCATTCATCAGCGACACATCAGGATGCGTGATCGGCGGCACCGCCTGGGACTTCGCCAACCCCGGGCGGGTCCCGCCGGGAAGCCTCGACCTGTTGGTGATCGACGAAGCCGGCCAGTTCTGTCTGGCCAACACCATCGCGGTGGCCGCGTCGGCCGGCAACCTGCTGCTGCTGGGCGATCCGCAGCAGTTGCCGCAGGTCAGCCAGGGCACTCATCCCGAACCGGTCGACGGGTCCGCGCTGGGCTGGCTGATCGAAGACCACCGCACGCTGCCCGCCGAGCGCGGCTACTTCCTCCACCGCTCACGTCGCATGCATCCCGCCGTGTGCGCTCCGGTGTCGGCGCTGTCCTACGGGGGTCGTCTGCGCCCGGACACCGAAGTCACCGCCGCGCGCCGCCTGCACGGCTATCCGGCCGGGGTGCAGGTGCTGCGCGTTGCCCACGATCGCAATTCGACCGAGAGCCCCGAAGAGGCGGACGCGATCGTTCAGCTGATCAACACGCTGGTCGGCTTGGACTGGACAAGCGAGCACGGTATCCGGCCATTGGCGTCCACCGACGTACTGGTGCTGGCTCCCTACAACGCACAAGTGCTGCTGCTGCGCCGGCAGTTGGCTTCCGCCGGCCTTGGCGACGTCCGGGTGGGAACCGTCGACAAGTTCCAGGGCGCCGAGGCGCCGGTGGCGATCGTATCGATGACAGCCTCGTCCGTCGACGACATCCCACGCGGAATTCCGTTCCTGCTCAACCGCAATCGGTTGAACGTGGCGATCAGTCGAGCACAGTACGCGGCCGTGGTTGTCCGGGCCGACACGCTGACCGACTACCTGCCGCCGGCGCCGGGCAGCCTGGTCGAACTCGGCGCGTTCTTGGCATTGACGGCGCCCGCGATCTAGCTGCCGGAGACAACGCCACGACGGTCTAGGGGTCGCGACGGTAGCGCCGGTCGGCATCGACACCAAAGCGGCCCTGGCCGTTGGCGATTGGCTCGATTTCCGTGGTCGTCGTCATGTCGTCGAGCTGGCCGCGCCACGACTCGGCGGGCGTCGGGCGGCGTGGCGGCGAGGCGGCAGGGCCCGACGGTCGCGGCCGCGCGGCGGGCGCCGGCGACAGCGTGTACTCGACGTAGTCGTCGTCATCTTCGAAGCCGTCCTGGTAGCCGTCGACGTCGCTCGCCAACGCCGTGGCGCTTGACCTGACCCGTACCCGCCGGGTCGGCGCATCGGGGCGCTCACCCGTCGAGGCGGACGTCTCGACATCATCCGGGGACCGGGTGGATCCGACCAGAAACAGCGCCGCGCAGATCCCGAACAGCGCGACGAACGCCGGCAACAACATCGACTGGGACATCGCGGCGGCAAACGGCACGTGCAAGAACTCCGGCAACTCCAGGCCGCCGCCCGAACCGCCGTGTGGTCCCGAGCCGCCGCCGGACATCGGCCCCAGGGCGACCGTGATTCGCGAGGTCATGAACGAGGCCATGCCGGCGCTGCCCAGCACGGCGCCCACCTGCCGCGTCGCGTTGAACACCCCAGAACTGGCGCCGGCGAACCGCTGCGGCAGGTTGCGGGTCGCGGTCGCGGTGATCGGCGCCCAGATGAATGCCATCGCCACGCCCAGCGCAAAGAACGGCAGCACCAACTGCCAGATCGGGGTCGACGGCGTCATCACGATGGAGAGCCAGGTCAGTCCGATCGCCAGCGCCGAAAAGCCGAACCCGATCACCGGCCGCGGATGCACCCGGTCGACCAGCTTGCCGGCCAGCGGCGCCAGCACACCGCTGGTGATCGCCATCGGCGCGGTCAACAAGGCCGAGCGGGTCGGCGACATTCCACACACCGCTTGGGCGTAGAACATCAGCGGCAAAATCATCCCGGTGGCCGCGAAGGCGATGACCACGGCGGCGGCGTTGCACAGGCTGAAGTCGCGGTCACCGAAGATGGCCAACGGGATCAGCGGTTCGAACTTGCTGATCGACTGCCAGTAGACGAACGCCGTCATGAAACCGACGCCCGCCACCAAAACCGCCCAGATCCAGGGCGCCCAGTGCTGCGACTGGCCTTCCTGCAGCGAGAACACGATCAGGAACATTCCCACCCCGGACAGCGTCACCCCGACCAGGTCAAAGCGGTGGTTGTGCGTGGACAGATCGGGGACCAGCCAGAACGCCAGCGCCAGGCCGACAATCCCAATCGGGACGTTGACAAAGAAGATCCAGGCCCAGCCCATCGAGTCGACCAGCACCCCACCCGCCAACGGTCCGACCAGCGTGGCCACCCCGGCGGTCGCGCCCCACACGCTCATGGCCACCCCGCGGCGCTCGGCGGGAAAGACTCGGGTGATCAACGACAGCGTCTGAGGACTCATCAATGCGGCGCCGAGGCCCTGCGCCACCCGCGCGGTGATCAGCATCCCGATCGTGCCCGACAGCCCGCACCACAAGGAGGCACCGGTGAACACGGCCAGACCGACCAGATACAGATTCTTGGGCCCGAATCGATCACCGAGCCGACCAGCCACCAGCAGCGGGACCGCGTAGGCCAACAGATAGGCACTGGTCACCCAGATCACCATGTCGTAGCTGGTGCCGAGCTTGACCATGATGCTGGGATTGGCGACCGCGACGATCGTCGAGTCGAGCAGGATCATGAAGAAGCCGACCATCATCGCCCACAGCGCGTTCCACGGGTTGACGTCCTCGGCGCGGTTCCCCTTCGCCGGGCCGCGGCCCGGCCGACGGCTGATTGTCACTCCGGTCATATCTTCACCTCGTCCGCGTGGGAAAGCCGTGTCTGACCGGCTCGCAATGAACCGGCAAAGCCTCGCGTCGAGGCGCTCACCATGCGGTCGACATGCCGCTCCAGCAGGGTCGGGAGCATCTCACAGCCGTGCATCGGATGCGCTCTGAGCAGCGACAACACCGATATACCCAACAAGGTGAGATGGTAGGCCATCGACTGTCCATTGGCTTGGCGGGCCGGCCGGGCTCATCGTCGAGCGGGGAGCGGGTCCGCATAGTCATCGCGCGCGTCCAGCAAGGATTATTCCCAACGGACAGACGGCATGCGAGCCTGGCCCCATGTTCGTCGGCACCGGCGCTAGCCTGAAGGCACGTCACCACCCGCAACGAAGCCGGCCAATGCACTTCGGCCCAGCGACGATGCGGGCCGCGAAGCGGCCCGGGGAGGAACCGGGCCATCAAACCCGGAGGCATCCATGAGCGCCCGACGCAACCGGTCATCGACCGGCTCATTGCCTGCGACCACCGAGGGCAAGCCCAAACGGTCGGCGCGGGCGTTGGCCACCATCATCGAGCGCAGTTCCCGCATCCAGGGACCGGCCGCGGCCGCCTACGTCGAGAGGCTGCGACGCCTAGATCCTGACGCCAACCCGGCCGCGGTTGTCGCGAGGCTGGAAAAACGCTTTGTGGCAGCCGTGACGGCCAGCGGCGCAGCGGTGGGCTCGGCCGCGGTGCTACCCGGGTTGGGCACCTTGTCGGCGCTGTCCGCCGCCGCCGGTGAGACGGCGGTGTTTTTAGAGGCGACGGCGTTCTTCACGCTGGCAGTCGCATCGGTGTACGGAGTCGCGACCGGAGAACGGGAGCGACGCCGTGCGCTGGTGCTGTCGGTGCTGGTCGGCGACGACAGCAAGCAGGCGATGACCGAACTGATCGGCGGCGGCCGCACCAGCGGGGCCTGGTTGTCCGAAGGCGTGGCGACGCTGCCGATGCCGGCGCTGGCACAGCTGAACTCGCGACTGCTCAAGCGCGCGGTGCGACGGTTCACACTGCGTCGCAGTGCGCTGCTTTTCGGTAAGATCCTGCCGGTCGGCATCGGCGCCGTGATCGGCGCCGTCGGCAACCGCCTGGCCGGCAAGAAGATCGTCCGCAACGCCCGCAACGCCTTCGGGACGCCGCCGGCGAAATGGCCGGTCATCCTGCATTTGCTCCCGACGGTTTCCGACGCGGTCTGAGCGTGGCGTAACGGCACACCAACCCCGCACGGGGTCACATGGCGGATCGCGGGCAAAGGGTTAGCCTTTATGAGGCGGCCCGCCGGGCACGAGGGAGGACCCGGCGACGACGGTAGTAGTGGCAAGCGTGGCAAAGCGTTTTCCGGACAGAGGAATCGAGGCGAGCAACTGCTGTGAGCAGTACTAGTTCACCCTTCGGACAGAACGAATGGCTGGTCGAGGAGATGTACCGCAAATTCCGCGACGACCCCTCCTCGGTCGATGCAAGCTGGCATGAGTTTTTGGTCGACTACGACCCCGAATCGACGGGTGAGGCGTCGGCCGAGGTGAGCCCGGCCACGGCGGCCCCGCCGCAGGCCGCACCCGTGCCCGCCGCGTCGGGCAACGGCGCACCAAGCAGCCCGCGACCGGTGGCTCACGCGCCTGCGCCGAAGCCGGCCGGCCCCCCGCCCGCCGAAGGCGACGAGAATCAGGTGCTGCGCGGCGCGGCTGCGGCGGTCGTGAAGAACATGTCGCAATCGCTGGCGCTTCCGACGGCGACCAGCGTTCGCGCCATCCCGGCCAAGCTGATGATCGACAACCGCGTCGTGATCAACAACCAGCTCAAGCGCACCCGCGGCGGGAAGGTTTCGTTCACTCACATCCTGGGCTACGCGTTGGTGCAGGCGCTCAAGAGCTTCCCGAACATGAACCGGCACTACGCCGAGATCGACGGCAAGCCGAACTCGGTGACCCCGGCGCACGTCAACCTGGGCCTGGCCATCGACTTGCAAGGCAAGGACGGCAAGCGATCGCTGGTTGTCGCCGGTATCAAGCGCTGCGAAACCATGAGCTTCGGCCAGTTCGTCGCGGCGTATGAAGACATCGTCCGGCGGGCCCGTGACGGAAAGTTGACCGCCGAAGACTTTGCCGGCGTGACGATTTCGCTGACCAACCCGGGCACCATCGGCACCGTGCACTCGGTGCCGCGACTCATGGCGGGCCAGGGCGCGATCATCGGCGTGGGGGCGATGGAGTACCCCGCCGAGTTCCAGGGCGCCAGCGCAGAACGTATCGCCGAGTTGGGAATCGGCAAGCTGATCACCCTGACCTCGACCTACGACCACCGCATCATCCAGGGCGCGGAGTCGGGCGACTTCCTGCGCACCATCCACGAACTGCTGCTCGCCGACGACTTCTGGGACGAACTGTTCCGCGAGATGGGCGTGCCGTATCTGCCCATTCGGTGGAGCACCGACAACCCCGACTCGATCGTCGACAAGAACGCCCGCGTGATGGAGTTGATCGCGGCCTACCGCAACCGCGGTCACCTGATGGCCGACATCGACCCACTTCGGTTGGACAACACCAGGTTCCGCAGTCACCCCGACCTCGAGGTAGTCACCCACGGGCTCACCCTGTGGGACCTCGACCGGGTGTTCAAGGTCAACGGCTTCGGCGGCTGGGAATACCGCAAGCTGCGTGACATTCTGGGCCTGCTGCGCGACGCCTACTGCCGCCACATCGGCGTCGAGTACACCCATATCCTCGATCCCGAGCAGCTGGCCTGGCTGGAAGAGCGGGTTGAGACCAAGCAGGTCAAACCCACTGTGGCGCAGCAGAAATACATCCTGAGCAAGCTCAATGCCGCCGAAGCGTTCGAGACGTTCCTGCAGACGAAATACGTTGGCCAGAAGCGGTTCTCACTCGAAGGCGCCGAGAGCACCATCCCGCTGATGGATGCGGCGATCGACCAGTGCGCCGAGCACGGGCTCGACGAAGTGGTCATCGGCATGCCGCACCGCGGCCGGCTCAACGTGCTGGCCAACATCGTCGGCAAGCCCTACTCGCAGATCTTCAGCGAGTTCGAAGGCAACCTCAACCCCGCCCAGGCACACGGCTCCGGGGACGTCAAGTATCACCTCGGCGCCACCGGCGCCTACATACAGATGTTCGGCGACAACGATATTCAGGTCTCACTCACCGCGAACCCGTCGCACCTCGAGGCCGTCGACCCGGTGCTGGAGGGTCTGGTTCGGGCCAAGCAGGACCTGCTGGACAAAGGCGAGGGTGAGCACGGAAACTCCGTGGTGCCGATGATGCTGCACGGTGACGCGGCCTTCGCCGGCCAAGGTGTCGTGGCCGAGACACTGAATTTGGCCAAGCTGCCCGGGTACCGGGTCGGCGGCACCATTCACGTCATCGTCAACAACCAGATCGGGTTCACCACCGCGCCGGAATACTCGCGGTCCAGTGAGTACTGCACCGACGTCGCGAAAATGATTGGCGCACCGATCTTCCACGTCAACGGTGACGACCCGGAAGCCTGCGTGTGGGTGGCCAGGCTGGCCGTCGACTTCCGGCAGAAGTTCAAAAAGGACGTCATCATCGACATGCTGTGCTACCGCCGCCGCGGGCACAACGAGGGCGACGACCCGTCGATGACAAACCCCTACATGTACGACGTCGTCGACGTCAAACGTGGCGTCCGCAAGACCTACACCGAAGCGCTGATCGGTCGCGGCGACATCTCGATGAAAGAGGCCGAGGACGCGTTGCGCGACTACCAAGGCCAACTCGAGCGGGTCTTCAACGACGTCCGCGAACTGGAGAAGCACGGCGTGCAGGCCAGCATGTCGGTGGAGTCCAACCAGATGCTCGCGGCCGGACTGGACACCGCGGTGGACAAGGCGCTGCTGGCCCGCATCGGTGACGCATTCCTGGCTCTGCCAGAGGGATTCGCCGCCCACCCGCGTGTCACACCGGTGCTGGAGAAGCGCCGCGAAATGGCCTACGAGGGCAAGATCGACTGGGCCTTTGGCGAGCTGCTCGCCCTGGGTTCGCTGGTGTCCGAAGGCAAGTTGATCCGGTTGTCCGGGCAGGACACCCGCCGTGGCACGTTCTCCCAGCGGCATTCGGTGATCATCGACCGCCAGACCGGTGAAGAGTTCACCCCGCTGCAGTTGCTGACGATCGACAAGGACGGCAACCCGACCGGCGGCAAGTTCATGGTGTTCGACTCACCGCTGTCGGAGTACGCCGCCGTCGGCTTCGAATACGGCTACACGGTCGGCAACCCGGACGCATTGGTGTTGTGGGAGGGCCAGTTCGGCGACTTCGTCAACGGCGCCCAGTCGATCATCGACGAGTTCATCAGCTCCGGCGAGGCCAAGTGGGGCCAGCTGTCTTCCGTGGTGCTGCTGCTGCCGCACGGCCACGAAGGCCAGGGACCCGACCACACCTCGGGCCGCATCGAACGGTTCCTGCAGTTGTGGGCGGAGGGCTCGATGACGATCGCGGTGCCGTCGACCCCGGCCAACTACTTCCATCTGCTGCGTCGCCACGCGCTGGACGGCGTGCAGCGTCCGCTGATCGTCTTCACCCCGAAGTCGATGCTGCGCAACAAGGCCGCGGTCAGCGACATCCGGGCGTTCACCGAGGACAAATTCCACTCGGTGCTCGAAGAGCCCACCTACACCGAAGGTGTCGGCGATCGCGCCAAGGCCACGCGGATGCTGTTGACCAGCGGCAAAATCTACTACGAGCTGGCCGCCCGCAAAGCCAAGGACGACCGGGACGACATCGCGATCGTGCGCATCGAGCAGCTTGCGCCGCTGCCCTACCACCGGCTCAGCGAGACGCTGGACCGCTACCCGAATGTCAACCAGTACTTCTGGGTGCAGGAGGAGCCGGCCAACCAGGGCGCCTGGCCCCGGTTCGGCCTCGAGCTGCCCGAACTGTTCACCGACAAACTGGCTGGCATCAAACGGATTTCGCGGCGCGCGATGTCGGCGCCGTCGTCGGGTTCGTCGAAGGTGCACGCCGTCGAGCAGCAGGAGATCATCGACCAGGCGTTCCGCTGATCGGCTGAGCGCAACCCCGGGGGCAAAGCCCGCCGATTGTGCAGGTTATGAGCGCTGAACCGCCCGAAAGCCGGCCATAGGCTGCACACTGGGCGCGGAATACGGCGGGGCCGCGGTGACGTCGGTGTGCGCGCGGGCCGGCGCGGGTGCCGCCGGCCGACGTCGCGTTCGCGGCGGACGTGACTGCACGTTCATCGGCCACCAGAACCAACGGCCGAGCATCGCGGCGATGGACGGCATCAGGAATGACCGCACCACCAACGTGTCAAACAGCAGGCCCAGACCGATGGTCGTACCCACCTGGCCGACCGCGCGGTTGTCGCTGACCAGCATCGAGGCCATGGTGAAGGCGAACACCAGACCGGCGGCCGTCACGACCCGCCCGGTGCCACCCATGGCCCGGATGATGCCCGTCTTGAGACCGGCGCCGATCTCCTCTTTGAATCGCGCGACCAGCAGGAGGTTGTAGTCGGATCCGACTGCCAACAGGATGATCACCGACATCACCATCACAAGCCAGTGCAGCCTGACCCCGAAGAGGTACTGCCACAGCAGTACCGACATCCCGAACGACGCACCCAGCGACAGCGCGACCGTGCCGACGATCACCAGCGCGGCCACCAGGCTGCGCGTGATGAGCAGCATGATGATGAAGATCATGCACAGCGACGAGATGCCCGCGATCATGAAGTCGTAGTTCGAAGCTTCCCGCAGATCCTTGAAAGTCGCTGCGGTGCCTGAGATGTAGACCTTGGCATCTTCTAGCGCGGTACCCTTGAGCGCCTCATAGGCCGCCGCCTTGATCGCGTCGATGCGCGACATCCCTTCGGCGGTCGCGGGATCACCCTTGTGCGAGATGATGAACCGTGCCGCCTTGCCGTCCGGCGACAGGAACAGCTTCTCGACGCGCTGGAAGTCCGGATTGGCGAACACCTCATGCGGCAGATAGAAGGAGTCGCCGGTCTTGGCGGCGTCGAAGTCCTTGCCCATCGCGGTCGCGTCGTCGCTGAGTTCGTTCGCCTGGTCGAACATTCCGGACATGGTGCTGTGCATGGTCAGCACCATGGTCCGCAGACTGCGCATGGTCTCGATTTGCGGTGGCAGCAGCGCAACCAGTTGCGGCACGACGGCGTCGACGCTGTCGATGTCCTTGCTGAGCTCGCCCAGCTTTTCGCTGAGTTTGTCCACGCCGTCGGTGGCGTTGTACGCCGACCGAATGGCCCAGCACATCGGGATGTTGTAGCAATGCGGATCGGCGTAGAAGTAGCTGCGCAGTGGCCGGAACGTGTCGTCGAAATCGGCGATGCTGTCCCGTACTTCGTTGGTAATGGCCAACGTGTCCTTGGTGACGCCGGCGACATGGTGTGTGGTGCCGACCATCTGATTCATCAGAGTGTTCACGCGTTCCAACGATGTGATGGTGCCGCCGAGTTGGTCGGCCAGCTTGGACATGTCGTCGAGGCGGCCCTTGGCTACCTGCAAGTTCTGCAGCTGCCCGGCGCTCTGCATGCTCAGCAGGAACGGGATGGAGGTGTGCTCGAGCGGGGTGCCCTGCGGACGCGTGACACTTTGCACCCGGGCGATGCCCTCGACGCGGAAGATGCTCTTGGCCAGCCTGTCCAAAACCAGGAAGTCCGCCGAATTGCGCATGTCGTGATCGGACTCGATCATCAAGACCTCGGGCATCATCCGTGCTTGCGAGAAATGCCTTTCCGCGGCGGCCATGCCGATGTTGCCCGGGGTGTCCCCGGGAATGTAGTCACGGTCGATGTAGCTGACCTTGTAGCCCGGCAGCGCCAGCAGCCCGACCATGGCGACCGCGCACGTCGCCGCGAAAATCGGCGCCGGCCAACGCACTACTGCGGTGCCCACGCGCCGCCACCCGTGCACACTGTGCTGCCGTTTGGGCTCCAGCAGCCCGAACCGGCTGCCGACCGCGATGACAGCGGGAATCAGCGTGAGCGCAACCGCGACGGCGACCAGCATGCCAACCGCGCAGGGTGCGCCCACCGTCTGAAAGACCGGCAGCCGGGCAAAGCTGAGGCAGTAGGTCGCTCCCGCGATGGTCAGGCCGGACGCCAAAACCACATGGGCGACACCGCGATACGCGGTGAGGTACGCGGTTGCGCGGTCCTCACCGTTGTGACGTGCCTCGTGATAGCGCCCGATGAAAAAGATGCCGTAGTCGGTGCCGGCCGCGATCGCAAGCGACACCAGCATGTTGGTGGCAAACGTCGACAGCCTGATCGCGTCGTGCAGGGCGAGGAACGCGACAATGCCGCGCGCAGCCGCCAATTCGACGCCGACCATCGCCAGTAACAAGGCCACCGTGACGAAAGACCGATAGACGAACAGCAACATCACGAAGATCACCGCCGCCGTGACGATCATGACCTTCGCGACGGTCTTGTCGCCGCTCGTCAGACCGTCGGCGGCGACCGCGGCCGGCCCGGTGACATAGGCCTTCACGCCCCTTGGCGCCGGGACACTGTCGACGATCTTCCGGACGGCGGCAACAGAGCCGTTCGCCGACGTCTCACCTTGATTACCAACAAGATTCAGCTGGACATAGACGGCTTTGCCGTCGGCGCTCTGCGCGCCCGCAGCCGTCAGCGGATCACTCCAGAAGTCCTGGATGTGCTGAACATCTCGCGGGTCGGCTTTCAACCGGCCGACGATGTCCTGGTAGTAACGATGCGCGTCGCCGCCGAGCTGATGGTCGCCCTCGATGACGACCATCGCCATGGCGTCGGAATTGGACTCCTGGAATACCTTCCCGATACGCGCCGCCGCCCTGACCGACGGCGCGTCTTTGGCTCCCAATGACACGGCATGCTCGCGGGCAACGTGTTCGAGCGAGGGGATCGCCAGAGTCACGATCGCCGTTATCGCCAACCACCCGAGAATGACGGGTACCGAAAACTGGCGG
The DNA here is from genome assembly GCF_057473725.1 of Mycobacterium sp. TH-M11. NCBI lineage: Bacteria > Bacillati > Actinomycetota > Actinomycetes > Mycobacteriales > Mycobacteriaceae > Mycobacterium > Mycobacterium sp. TH-M11. The sequence continues at coordinate 23,099 of NZ_JBYCLD010000070.1, forward strand.
ACCAACCGCGCGACGAATGTCGCCGCGGCGTGCTCATGCCGCAATTGATGGCTGGTCATGCGCCCTTGATCCGACAGTAGGTGAACGCGTTCACTTCGATCGAAATCCTTTCGGCTTTGCCATGACCGTCGACCCCGATGCGGCAGCCAATGCAGTTGCTGTCGCCCTGCGCCGCAACGTCGCCAACGACAGCTGGGCTGTTTGTCGTGAACTCGATGGAGCAGGCAATCGTCCGCTGCGGGTCAGCGTTGACATCAAAATAGCTGATGTCCGCCACCGTACCCACCGGGCCGAATACCTCGTAGCCTACGGACTTCGGGGTGAGCTGCCAGGCGTCGACCGCGTCCGACGTCTCGTAAGGCGCGCGCTTGCCCGAATCGGACACGGCACGGACGCGCGCCACGCAGAAGCCCGCACCAGCGACGACGGAATGTGACCTGCGGGCGCGTACCCGTGAAATTCCGCCTCTCGACAGCACTACGCGATCCACCGCACCGGCTATCGGGC
>NZ_JBYCLD010000071.1:0-1946 GCF_057473725.1 Mycobacterium sp. TH-M11
GGTCTTTCCGGCGGACTGGCCAGTCTGGCCCGGTCCATCCCGCACCTGGACACCGAACTCGACCTCGCCGACGTCCGACTGCCCGAGCACATCGAGATCGCGCTCTACCGGATCGCCCAGGAAGGGTTGCAGAACATCGTCAAACACGCGAACGCGTCGGTGGCACGGCTGGGCTTCGCAGTCTCCGACGACATCGCTCGCCTCGAAATCGTGGACAACGGAATAGGTTTCGATACTTTTGAGCACCCACTGGGCGGCGACGAGATGGGCGGCTACGGCGTGCTGTCGATGGCCGAACGGGCCGAGTTGGTCGGCGGCCGGCTGAACATCCGCTCGCGGCCCGGTTCCGGCACCGCGGTGACCGCGACGATTCCGGTGCCGTCGCTGGCCGACTAGAAATCGCCGGCGTTGCGCCGCAGCGTCTCGATCGACGACGCCAGCGCCTGTGACTCACGCTCGGAGATACCGATGTCGGCGAACACCTGCTCGTTGAGCGTGACGGTGGCGTCCTCGACGGTCGATCGGCCCAGGTCGGTGAGCTGTACCAGCGTGGTTCGCCCGTCGGTCGGGTGCGGCACCCGCTGCACCAGCTTGTTGGCTTCCAGCCGGCGGATGGCGTGGGTCACGCTGGTGACGTGTACCTGCAGCCGGTCGGACGCTTTGGTGATCGGCAGCGCCCCGCTGCGGCTGAACGCCAGCAGCCGCAGCAGTTCGAAGCGGGAGAAGCTCAAATCATAAGGCCTTAAGGCATTTTCGACGCGGGCAAGCAAGATCTGGTGAGCCCGCATCACCGACGTGACCGCGACCATTCCTTCGGCGACAGTGCCCCATCCGGCACGTTCCCAATTCGCCCGCGCGACCGCGATCGGGTCGCGGGTGCCGGAGCGGGATGGGGCCACGCCCTTTCATACCAGGAAGTGGCCGCCCGCGGCTCCCGGGGAGCGACTTTCCATCACGAAGGACACCGCGAGCGTCGAGAGCTGGTTCGGCAGCGGTTAGTCTTCGGATTGCGTAATGTTTCCGAAATTCGTTGCCAGCGGGAGAAATATCTCGTCGCCGATTTCGACAAGGGTTTCCTGCGTGGCCGCCGTCATCGTCATGAGGAGTTCGTGCCGAACCAAATCGCCGGGCAGCTCCACGATGCGAGGCGGCGGCATTGGCGCCAGGTCGCAGCGGGCAACAGCCCGCTCGACGATCGTCTCCATGCCCGTCGGCCCCTCGGACATGAACCAGTCACGGAGTTCCCGCGGCGATCCGCCCCCTTGTTCGTAGTACGCGTCGAGTCGGGCGGCGAGCAAGCCGACGATGCGGACCCGCCGGCCGTTGAATTCGGTAAGGATCGCCAACACGTCATCACCCAGGGCCCCGGTGTCGGGGACCGAAATCGTATGGGGCGTCAACGCGTGGAAATCCAATAGCCGCGCCCGACGTCGCGAGCTACCGGTGTCGAAGATTGCTCGCGAGCAGCCGTTGCGTGTCGCCGAAGACCACTTCGAAAGCCCACGTGCATTGGCTCAGCTATGTGAACGGCTAGCCGGCGCCGCCGACACCATCCTGCAGGTTGCCGACACCATCGCTGGCGCACACCCTCGGGTTGAACCGCTAGACATGTCTGAACCACCTGACATGTCTCAAACAACACCCCATGCGCCCGTCGAAGCTTTCACCAGCCCTTTTATCGACGGCTTCGGCCAGAAGCGGCGCAGACATGTCGCCTTGTCGCAAGTCGTTGATGTACCCCCATGACGGACTGGCTCGCCGAACGTGTAGCCAATGCGAAAAATCGCGGCAAAAATCGCAGTGTGTGCACGTTCGGCGCGGGTTCGCTCGGTCGGCAGAGACATTTCACGTTGGTGACAAGTGGGAAAACTGCCCCCTGATGCGGGTGTTTTCGGGTCACGTCTGCGTCCAGTGGATCGAGTGTGCATCCTGGGCGTCGAGTGTGC